>CAYVVK010000029.1:0-14441 GCA_964454855.1 uncultured Phaeodactylibacter sp.
GTACGAGGGAGAGGAAAGGCTACGGAGGATGTGCTCTGCGTCTTCGAGATATTTTTCCCGTTTATCTTCCTCTACATACTGGCTGAGTTCGATCAGGGCGGAAGAAACGATCGCCCCGGCCGAAGCATCGCGGTACTGGCTCAGGCTATCCGGTGTGTTGAAGTCCCAGTAAGGAACCTTGTCTTCCGGCAGCTTGGGGTGGTTGAGGATGAAGTCGGCGATCCTGACGGCCTGTTCCCTGTAGCGTTCCAACCCGGTTTCCCGGAAGGCCATGGTATAACCGTACAACCCCCAGGCCTGCCCGCGCGCCCAGGCCGACTCATCGGAGAAGCCCTGTGCAGTATGTTTTGCCTGAGGCTCGCCGGTAAGGGTATCGTAAGAGACCACGTGGTAACTGCTGTTGTCGGGGCGGAAGTGATGCTCCAGGGTCTTGTCGGCATGTTCTACAGATAGTTTGGCAAAGGAGGAATCTCCGCTTAGCTGAGTAGCCCAGAAGAGCAGTTCCAGGTTCATCATATTGTCGATGATGACGGGATAGTCCCAGCCGCGTTTGGGATTGGGGTTCCAGGACATGATGGCGCCCACTACGGTGTCGAAGCGGGTAGACAAGCTGCGGGCGCCTGTGAGCATGATGGGCACATAGCTGCTGTCGCCCGTCAGGCGCAGGCCGTTGCCAAAACTGTTGTACAATTTGAAGCCCAGGTCGTGGTCGCTGGTGTTGAACTGCTCCGGGATGAGGGCAGCGGTGCGGCGGCGGGCCCGTTCCAGAAATTGCTCCTCGCCGGTGGCTTCGAAAAGGTACCAGAGGGTGCCGGGGAAGAAGCCGCTTGTCCACCAGCCGGTGCGGCTGCACCTCACCTCGCCGTTCTCGTAGGTACGGGGCATGAGGGTATCAGGGCATTGTTTGTCCAGCAGCAAGGCCTGTTGGGCCGCAAAGGCCAGGTTGCTGTCGATCAGCGCGGAAAGAGTGGGGGCGCCGTTTTCTGATCCTTTTCCGGAATGGGTATTGCTGCAGCCAAGGGCAGTTATCAGAGTGAAAGTACCCAGTAAGTAGCTTATCAGCTTCATGGTATTAGTTTTTAACAGTGGATTTGCTTACTTCTTCATGTACGCTGAATGTTTCTATTGCCTGTTTCAGAGGGTCATTGTCCCGGAATACCAGATTCTGAGTGCCGGCCCCGGAAATGTCGAACAACAACCGGGTTCCTTTCTCCGGCAGGGTATTGGTGATGTAGGCGTTCTTTACATTTTTCAGGCTTACAGCCGGGCCATCATAGGCATGGCGCCCCTTCACCCGGTCCATTTCCAGGCCGTCCACTGTTTCCAGGGCCACGGCGCTGGCCCACTTTTCCTCTATCCCTTTGGACCCGTCCCAATTTACACTAAAATCCGATAACACAAGGCCATTGACATCATGGGCATAAAAGCCGTGGGTGGCGCGCTTGTCGGGTTTGTCTTCAGCCTCCATGATGAGCTGTATGTGGTACAGCCGGATGTTTTCCAGGGCCTGTTCGCCGGGAAAGCCTTCGATCTTGCTGCTGCCCTGGCTGCCGTCAATGTCGATCCCGTCGGCATTGACGCCCTTTTCCAGGCTGGAAGCGATGTATACACCATCGACGAATACCTTTCGGCACCATTTGAAGTGCAGCGTCCAGTCGGTGGATTCGATGAGCGAAACGTCTCTGATGGTGACGTTCTCGCAATCTTCCAGGAAGACCATGCAGGTGTAGGGCTTGACTTTGTAGTACATCTTCATTTCCACCCCCGCCTGGCGGGCGTTTTCGGTTTCTTCGGCGATGAAGCCGTCTACTTGTTTCAGGCTTTCGTAGGTGCGGCGCGCCCGGCCGTGTATCTTCCCTTTCCCGGTAATGCCAATGTTGTCGGCGTCCCTGGCGTAGATCAGCACGGGGGTGCCCTCGCCGGAAAGCTTGCCGCTGTCGTTTTTCTTATAAATGGTGAATTCGTTTTCATAGTCTTTTTCCTCCAGGCTGGCCCAGATGGTGGCGCCGGCTTCCAGTTGGAGCACCACATTGTCTTTGAGGACGATGGTGCCGGTCTTGTACCCTCCGGGTGGGAAATAGACGGTCCCGCCGCCCGCTGCATGGCAGGCTTCGATGGCTTCCTGAATGTATGCCTGGGCGTATTGGCTGGAATCTCCGCTGGCGCCGTAGTCCTGTACGTTGAATTGGGCGTTGGCGCTGAGGGGCAGGCATCCCAACAGCATAGCGAGAATGGGAATGGGTAAGGAAAATGGCTTCATGTTTATTCAGGTCTTTTGGGAAAAGACTGGTAATGGAGAAGGATGTAATCGTTGTGTGAAGGGCTACCGATATTTCATCCCTACGGGATGTGTTCCGGTTTGTCCCCCTGCGCGGTGACCCCGTTAGGGGCCCTCTATCGGTAGAAAAAGATTTCAGGTTGGTGGGCATGCCGTAGGCATGTAATATAATTTCAGGATTTTCACTGCGCAAGGTTACCTCGAAAGATGAACGGAACCTCTGGTAAACAAGAGATGACAAAGCCCACTGAAGGTGGGCCTCAAACAAATTCCCTACAGCCGCGAACGGCAGATCGGCAAGCCTTCCTGGACCTATGGTTCTCCCATGCCCGAGCAGGCCGTTTTCTACCGCGATATTGCCGGCGGCAACACCCTGCTGGCCCTGGCGAATGTGGGCGATGGGGCAGCGTTCTTTAAAGAAGGGCCTTACTTCGGGCTGGCCACTCCTTTCTCTTTGGCCGCAGGTGCCGTTCAACAAGAACAGCTCATCTACGCCACCCACCATGACGGCCCCGTACAGTACGACCGAAAGTACGACCAGCCCCTGCGGTTTTACTACACCAAGTACTGGGCCAACCTGGATGAGGTGATCGCCTACGCGCGGGAAAATGCGCAGGCGAACATTGAAAAAGCAGCCCGTTTTGAGGAACTGCTGCGACGCTCCAATGCCAGCCCCGAAGAAAAGTGGGTGCTCGCCCTTACCTTCCATACCGACCTGGCCAATACTTTTTTCCTGCTGGATGAAGAAGACAATCCCCGATTCCTCGTCCTGGAAGGGCGCTTCCGCCATCAGAGCACTATTGATGTGGCGCACGAAACGGCGCTGAATGCCCTCTTTGCGCCCTGGCGGCTAAGCATTCAGCTCGATCAGTGGATGGACTACATGGCGCGGCAGGAGGTGGTGCTGGGGGCCAAAACAACAGAGCGCGGGCCGGAGATCGTAAAGGAAGGCATGAGCGCTTCCGAATACGGGCCTTTCCTGTATCACGATGTGGGGAACTATCCGTACATGGACAAAACCTCTATGTATGACTACGGCCCTCATATGGCGGTGGAGGAGAATGCCAACTACGTTTTACTGCTCTACTGGTACTGGAAGCTGAGTGGCGATGACGCTTTTGTAGCCGCCAAACTGGGGATGGTAGACGTTTTACTCCACTCCCTCACCAACCGCGATACCGACGATTCCGGCATAGCCGACATGGGCATCGGCTGGAGCACCTACGATGTCAGTGAGGCCATTAAACGCTCTCCGGAGAATGTTTACCTGGGGGTAAAGCAAATGTGCGCCTACCTGCTGGCGGCGGATATGTTCCGGGAACTGGCGCGTACCGGCCAGGCCACTGAAGCAGCCGGCCCCAAAGCTGAGGTACAGGATGGCGACGGGCAGGGCTTTAGCAGCTTTAACCTACGCCTGGCCAATGAAAAACTTCGGGAAAAACAAGCCCGCCGCTACGAAGGCGAAGCGGAAAAGATCGCGGCCTCCCTGCGGCAGGCCTTTGAGCAATATGGCTACATCCCCGTTTCGCTGGACCAGAGCTTCGAAGGCTGGGATCAGCATTCGGTGGTGCTGGGCGAGGGTTTGATGTACCCCGGCCTGTGTGGATACAGCCACCCGCTGCTGGAGGAAGTGGCGGGCTATCTGGGCAACACCTACCGGCAGGCTTTGGAGAAGAGCCGCACCTCCTATGGCATAAGGCTGTCCTCCGGAGAAGGAGTCACCTGGTTCAGTAAAGTCATGGCGGCCGACCTGGTGGCGGCCTACTGGTACGATACGCCTACCTCAACGGCAGCATACACCTACGCCTGGAACAAAAACAACCCCAATGCCTACAACGATGGCGCCTACAGCGCCGAACGCGACTGGATCGGCTACTGGTACCCGCGGGGAATCTCCAGTTTGGGGTACTTTCTGCGGGAAAGAAAATTTAATGCGGAAAGGGCGGAAGGCTTTCTGGAAGAGCTGAAGTAGCAAATTGGCGCTTTCCGCCGCTTTTATGCCTCCCAGAATTTCGCCTGGCCGGAAGAAAGCCGCTGGAAACAGGAGGAGGTACATGATTAAGGTTTGTTTTCAGAAATAAAATACATCAAATTACCTGAGCGCAAAAATGGTTTCCGTTTTACCGGTTCTTTATATTATTTCCAGTACTTTGGTTTTAGATTACAAGCCTCCCTACACCCACTCTTCCTACAAAACCTGATCTATGGCATACGAAATCTCTCCGCTATTCTGTGTTCGAGCCCGCCACGGCGAGGGCCCCGTATGGGACCCCATCGGGCAGCAGTTCTACTGGGTGGACCTCATGCAGGGGCAGTTTTTTAAAGCTGGCTGGAAAAGCGGTGTGGTGGAAACCCATACCGTCGGGCAAGCCCTGGGCGTGATGGCCCTGCGGGAGAATGGCGAGGTAGTCATGGCCCTGCGCGACGGCTTCTTCTTTTACGACACCCATACCCGCGAACTCACGGAAATACAGCCTATCGAAAAGGAAGTCAGCGAGACTCGTTTTAACGACGGCGCCGTTGACCCACAGGGCCGCTTCTGGGCAGCCACCATGGCCTACGACGGGCAGAAGCCCATCGGCAACCTCTACCGCCTGGATGCCGACTTGTCCGTTCACAAAATGGAACCCAATACCATGCTGGCCAACGGCATGGGCTGGACGGCCGGCCGTAAAACCTACTACTTTGCCGATACCGAGCGCCACGTCATCTACGCCTATGACTACGAGCCGGAAACCGGCCACATCAGCAACCGCCGGAATTTTATCGAATTCGATGCCGATAGCTATCCCGATGGACTGACCGTAGACGCCGAAGATGGCATCTGGGTGGCCATGTGGGGCGCAGGCGTGATCCGCCGTTTTGACGCAAAAGGAAAAAAGGTGGAGGATATCCCTGTACCGGTGACCCATCCCACCAGTTGCTGCTTCGGCGGCCCGGAGATGAAACACCTGCTGATCACTACTTCCCAGCGGCCGCTTTCAAAAACAGAAAAGGCGGAACAACCACTGGCGGGGAGATGCCTGATGATGGAAACGGAGGTGGTGGGGCAGGTGGAACCGAGATTTAAAGGTAAAAGGTAAAACGGTGAAAGGTGAAAGGTAAAACGGTGAAAGGTAAAAGGTAAAACGGTGAAAGGTAAAAGGTAAAACGGTGAAAGGTAAAAGGTAAAACGGTGAAAGGTAAAAGGTAAAAGGTAAAACGGTGAAAGGTAAAAGAGGCTAATCCATATGCTAAAAACCAATATTCTGCCACTACTTTTTCTGGGAGTTGTATTCCTGTTTTCTTCACCTTCCTTTTCGCAGCAGGATAAACCGCAGATCGGCGCCCAGGTATATATCGAGCCTGGGCAGGACGAGGAAGACATCCGCCACTGGTTCCAATTGCTGAAGGAACACCATATGACGGTTTGCCGCATCCGCATGGATGAAACGCACATGCGCCGGGAGAATGGTGAATGGGACTTTTCTCTCTATGATATGGCCTTCGATGCAGCTCAGGACAATGGCGTTAAGGTCTTCGCTACGCTCTTTCCTGCCAATATTGCCGAAGGGGTAGGGGGCTTCAAGTTTCCGGTCTCGGAGGCGCACCGGGAGTCTATTGCTCATTATATAGAGGCAGTAGTGCAACATTTTAAAGAGCATCCGGCACTCTATGCCTGGGTGCTGCAGAACGAGCCCGGGGTAGGCGGCGTGATCCCTAAGGGTTCCTACACCGAAGCAGCCTGGGAAAAATGGCAGGAAGAGAACCCGCTGCCGCCCAGCCCCAATGGCTACATGCAGGAGGGCTTCCGCGAGCAGCAGTTCCTGTCTTCAGTAGGCGCCTCCATGCATCCCAGCTGGCACTTCGGTTATTTTGAACGCCAGCAGTATCCCATCGCCATGGCTGCCAATTGCGACATCATCTGCGCCGGCGCCAGCCCTCGTCCGTATTGGATCACCGAACTGCAGGGGGGCAACAACAGCTACAGCGGCCTCAACCCCATGACGCCAAGCCGGGCGGAGATCGCGCAGTAGTTGTGGACGGGCATCGGCAGCGGTGCGGAAGGCATCATCTTCTGGACGCTCAACCCCCGCGCCACCGGCCTGGAAGCAGGGGAGTGGTTTGGGAAATCAAAGATCAAGGCTCAAAAATCGAGAATCAAAAATAAAAAAATGGAGAACCCGTCCCCTTTGAGATCTTACCCATCCTTTCAATACCTGGCCTGTTCACTGTTCTTCTTATTGACTTTTTTCTTCTCCTATGCCCAGGATGAGCTGGATCTGGCCCGGCAGGCCTGGCCTGCTTACTGGATTACCTATCCCGAAGGCAGCGCCCAGGAATTTGGCGTATACCTCTTCCGCAAAAACCTGCAGTGGGATGATGAACAGAAGCCCTTTACCATTCACCTCTCGGCAGATAACCGCTACAAAATGTACGTCAACGGGCAGTACATCGGCAATGGCCCGGCCCGGGGCGACCTGGCCAACTGGCGCTATGAAACCTACGATATCGCTCCCCATCTGGAAACCGGGGAGAATATCCTGGCCGTCAAGGTATGGAACTTTGCCGAACACCGGCCGATGGCGCAATTCTCTCTTCGCACGGGCCTGATCGTGCAGGGTGGAGAGGCCTGGAGCCAGGCGGCGAATACCGGAGATGGGCAGTGGCGGGTATGGCACGATGAGGCTTATGCCCCCATTCCGGTAGACGGCAGCCAGGTAATGGGCTACTTCGTCGTCGGCCCCGGCGAGCAAATGGAAGCAGCCCGCCACCCCTGGGGATGGGAACTTCAGGGATTTACAATGGGAGAAGGCTGGAAAGTACCAAAGCAGCAGCAGCAGGGCAAGCCGCAACGCGGTTCCTACAAGCACGGGGGAATGCCGGATTACCTGCTGATGCCCCGCGGCATACCCGTGATGGAGGAGCGGGAAGAACCCCTGGGCAGGCTGCGGCGGGCCAGCCTGGAAGTGGAAGGGGAAATGCCCATTCGCATTCCGGCAAACGCCAAAGACACTTTACTCTTCGACCACGGTACTCTTACCACCGCCTATCCTGTCCTCTCTGTGGCTGGTGGAAAAGGGGCAAAGCTGAAAGTGATCTACGCGGAGAGCCTGCGCGACAATGAGAAAGACAAAGGTAACCGTGATGAGATCAAGGGGAAGCAGATCTACGGTTATCACGACCTGTTTATCCTGGATGGGGAAGACCGCCGCTTCCAAACCCTCTGGTGGCGCACCTTCCGCTACGTGCAGCTGGAAGTGGAAACCGGGGAGGAGCCCCTGGAGGTCCGCTCTCTGAAAAGCATCTTCACCGCTTATCCTTTCGAGGAGAAGGCCAGTTTCCAAGCGCCGGAGCCTGTTCTGAAAGACATCTGGGACATTGGCTGGCGCACGCAGCGCCTCTGTGCGGGCGAGACCTACTTCGATTGCCCCTACTACGAGCAATTGCAGTACGCCGGCGATACCCGCATTCAGGCCCTGCTTTCCTTCTACGTCTCCGGCGATGACCGCCTTTTCCGCAGAGCCATAATGGATTTTCATAATTCTCATATGGCGCTGGGGCTCACGCAGAGCCGCTATCCGTCCCATTATACGCAGGTCATTCCTCCTTACGCCCTGTTCTGGATCGCTATGGTTTACGACTACTGGATGCATGTAGATGATCCTGAAACGGTGGAAAATATGCTACCCACCATCATGGATATCCTGGATTGGTACAAACAGCGCATGGGCCCCGATGGCCTGCTCGCCGGCATGGAGTGGTGGAACTTTGTCGACTGGGTAAACCACGCCGGCTGGGAAAGCGGAGTGCCGCCTGGCGCAGAAACGGACGGCTCGGCCGTCATCAGCCTGCAACTTGCCTACAACCTGCAGCTGGCGGCGCCGCTTTTTGAGGCCTTCGGCTATACAGATATGGCCGGGGAATACCGGCAGCGGGCCGCATCTCTGGGGAAGAGCGTTAAGGAACACTGCTGGGATGAGGAACGGGCGCTGCTGGCGGACACACCCGCCAAAACCTATTTCAGCCAGCACACCAACGTCATGGCCATCCTTACGGACGCCCTGCCGGAGAACGAACAGCCGGCCCTCAAGGAGCGCCTGCTGGCAGATAGCAGTCTCGCACAATGCTCCTACTACTATTTCTTCTACCTTACCCGCGCCTTGGAAAAGGCTGGCCTGGCGGACCGTTACCTCAGCCTGCTGGGGCCCTGGGAAGCCCAGCTGGAACAGGGGTTGACCACTTTCGTGGAAGAGCCCTATCCGTCGCGCTCGGATTGCCACGCCTGGAGTGCTTCGCCGGTGTATGAGATGCTGGCGCTGGTGGCTGGGATAAAGCCTGCGGGGCCTG
This sequence comes from uncultured Phaeodactylibacter sp., assembly GCA_964454855.1. Taxonomy (GTDB): domain Bacteria; phylum Bacteroidota; class Bacteroidia; order Chitinophagales; family Saprospiraceae; genus CAYVVK01. Next base: position 8,609 of record CAYVVK010000029.1, read on the forward strand.
GTTTCAAAAAGGTGAACATTACCCCGCATTTCAATGGGCTGCCTGAGTTACAGGCGAATATGCCTCACCCTTTGGGAGAGATCGTAGTAGACCTGAAGAGGGACAGAGAAGATATAGCCGGCAGGGTGGTGTTGCCAGAGGGCGTTAGTGGAAAATTCCTTTGGAGAGGGAAACAGATTGAACTGGCCGGGGGAGAGAACCGGATCAGGGAGTAGTTGCTGCTTGGCGACTCAAGTTCGCCTGGCGGCTTTACTTTACAAAAGCATATATCCATGAGCACCATCCAAAACCCAATCCTCCGCGGCTTCAACCCTGACCCTTCCATCATCCGGGTGGGAGAGGACTACTACATCGCCACCTCCACCTTCGAGTGGTTCCCGGGCGTGCAGGTCCATCATTCGCGAGATCTGGCGCACTGGGAGCTGATCACCCGCCCGCTGAACCGGCGCTCCCAGCTCGATATGATCGGCAATCCGGATTCCTGCGGCGTCTGGGCGCCCTGCCTGTCCCATTGCGACGGCAGCTACTACCTGGTGTACAGCAACGTCCGCAGCTTCGATGGGGTATGGAAAGACGTACACAACTACCTGGTAAGGACAGAAGATATCCGCGGCCACTGGCACTACCTGCACCTCACCGCTGATGACAGCGGGCAGCGCAAACTACTGGATATCCTCTCCTGAGATCATTACGCCATGAGCCAGCCGCTGGCCGAGCCTATAGAAGTAACAGGAGCAGAAGAGGTGTATCTGAAAGTAAGTTTCCGCGGAGCGGAGCTGCAATTCTATTACGCCATTGAGCCTGAAGAATGGCGAAAGATCGGCCCGCTCCTGGACGGCAGCATCCTTTCAGATGATTATGTGATGTTTCAGGAGGCCGGGAGGCGAGCGCAGGGAACATCACACAATTTAATGCACACTATAGTAAGTGCCTGGACAATAACACTGGAACCATTTAACCCAGACGGGTTTCGCTACGCTCAACAATCGGGCCGGAACCCCGGGGAAATGGCTCCTGACGGCTCGAACTCAAAGCAAAATGAGTATGGCTACAATTGTCCAGGCACTTACTTCCTTGTACTGGGAAAAGGCCAGGCCGGACTCGAGGCTGATGCTTAACTGTGCCTGAGGGTAAAAGGGCAGGAGGAAAAGTAATATCCAGGATAGGTGAAATTTCATTACTTTAAGGTTTGTATGGATTGATGTAACTGCTTCTTCTTTCCTTTGTTTGAATGTTAATAGTTACTACATTCGGGTATTTGATCGTTTTCTATCTTACTACGGGTTCGTAGAATTGGAAAAAACGAAAATTCCCGGATCATTTGATCACAAAATAGAAGTGAGGGCGACAGATCTCTTCCGTGAAGCCTTTGAGATCAGAAAAGAAAACTTTAAATTCAGAAAAGCCCGGCATGATGCCTGAATGGCTTCGATGCCAGAATGTAGAATATCCCCGGATATTAAATATTGGCCATGAAAGCAACCGAACAACCAATCATAGTCGAAGATAATATCCCCGCACCTGCGGAGAGGGTTTGGAGAGCCATTACCAAGCCAGAGCAGATGAGGCAATGGTTCTTCAATAACATACCGGCATTCGAAGCGAAGGTAGGCTTCGAAACCCAGTTCAATGTACACAGTGGAGGCAGGGATTTCCTGCACCTATGGAAAATAACAGCCGTGGAGACCCTGCGGAAGATCACCTACAACTGGAAGTACGGCGGTTATCCCGGCGATTCTTACGTCACCTTTGAATTGTTCGGCCAGGGGCGCCAGGCCAGGCTGAAGCTTACTCATGAGGTAGTGGAAAGCTTTCCCGAGGATATCCCCGAATTCTCAAGAGCTTCCTGTACAGAAGGCTGGCGCTATTTCATCCAGAAGAGCCTGAAGGAATACCTCGGAGAAGGAAGCTAAAATATTTACCTTTAGCCCTCAAATACCTGAAACCATGAAAATCCTGCTCTACGCCGCCCTGCTCGGCGCCTCCCTGTGGATACTCACCGAAGTCCTGGAAATGGCATCCGCCGAAGGCTCCACGCCCCTCAGCCTGTGGCTGACCACCCTCTGGCATCCCATTCTGGCCATGGGCTTCTGGGGCCTGCACAGAGGGCAGTCATCCATGAAGAATAGTACCCTAAGTATGGCAGGGGTGATCCTGATCATTCTTTCCCTGCTGGCCTTTGCCCCCGTTTCGGTGATGATCTTACAAGATCCCGGGCTGAACACCTTTGCGGATTTTATGGAGCAAAACCCCTTTTATCAGTTGGTGGGCCTGGTGTCCCTGATCGGGTATATCCTCTTCTCCGTAGCCGTAATACGGACGCGTTTCTACCCGGGCTGGACGGGATACGCACTTCTTTTTACGGTACTGCTGAGCCTAGTCCAAACGGCAGCCGGCCTTCCGGAGCTGTTCCAGCATATGGCCTTCATCGGCCTGTCTTTGGTAATTGCTTACCTGGCTGCTTTTGCCCTTCAACATCTGCCGGTGCAGCGCGTTGCATAAATGATATGGAAGACAAGCTCGAACGCAACAAACAAAACGCCATTGCCTACTATCGCATGGCCTTCGAAGGCCACCCCCGTAAGGCCGTAGAGCTATATGTGGGGGACAGGTATATTCAGCACAACCCGGTAGTAGAAGACGGCAAAGAAGGCTTCATCCGCTATTTCGAGCGCATGCTGAAAGACTATCCCGAAAAATCCGTGGAATTCGTTCGCGCCATCTCTGAGGGGGATCTCGTGGCCCTACACACCCATCAGGTATGGCCTGGCGATGAGGAATACGTTACCATGGACTTCTTCCGCTTCGATGCCAACGGCAAGATCGTGGAACACTGGGACGCCATACAGCAGATTCCGGAAGAATCGGCTAATGACAATAAGATGTACTGAATTTGAATCTATCCGCCAACTCATAAGGTTGACAACTCTGCCGTTGACCACGATAAAACAGAATGGTACCTCAATTATTTCCAATGAGGCATTCCGGGAAAATAGTTTGATAAATTTTCCCACCTTTCGGCAACTGACAAAAAAGCTCACTTGTTTTATTCTCAACACCCGCGAATACTGGCCATGTCTAAGGGCCCAGAGAAGAATAACTTCCCCATTTGATACGGCTCTTTTTCCGCCAGGCTGCGTTGCGGGATCGGTTACGTAGCGCCACTATGCGCCCTCCCCGCGCCTTACCTGACGAAAAAATAGCTCGCCTGAAAAGAGGAACTTATTTTTCTCTGGCCCCTAAGTAAGCACATAACCCTTGGATATGAAAATCGCTAATGCACGGGCCATTTTCTTCTTATTCGCTCTCTTTATCATAAAATTGCTTCCGGCCCAGGAACAAGCAGCGGAGCCTTACCAAAGCAAGGCTGTGATCCTTCCCTTTGCCAGTTACACCCCGGAGACCCGCCTGATGTTCGGCGGAGTATTTGTCCATCAGTTCAAGCCCGGAGGCGCCGGGCCGGAAACCCGCACTTCCCAGAACCTCTTTTCCGGGATCTATACCCTGAACCGGCAGCTCAATATCGAATTCATCCCCAACGTCATTCTGCGGCAGGAAGGCTGGATGCTGGACGGCTACTACCAGTACGCTTTTTTTCCGGAAAACTACTGGGGCGTAGGGCCGGATGTGTCCGATGAAGACGAGCTTAATGTTGAATATCGCCGCTTTGACTTCCGGCAAAAGTTTCTCGGCAGGATGGCTCCGGGCTTATATGCCGGGCCGGGCATCCGCTGGGCAAAACTTACCAATGTGGCATTTACCGGAGAGAATGACGAAGAGGTTCCGGTTGCTGGCATCGATGGGGCCAGCGGCAGCACCCTGCCGGGTTTCGGCCTGTCCATCCGCTGGGATAAGCGCAACAGCATTACCTTCCCCACGGAAAACCATTTTCTGGACCGGAGGCGCCGGCCTTCGGTTTAACCTCAACCCCCGGGATATGAGCAACATCCGCCTCGACTATGGCTTTGGCCGGCACGGCGGCGGATTGTACATTACGGTCGGCGAGGCCTTCTAAAATCCAAATATCATGCTCAGGAAAGCTTTCTTGTTCCTCTTTGCCGTTTTACTGATCGCGCTTATCGTCATTATTATTGGCGTCCGCGGCGCTTTTTCTCCGCATACGGATCCCATTACAGGCCCGGATGGCAAGCTTGTTCCCGGCAGCATTGCCGAGTTGGAAAAAATTGAACTGGGGGGAGCGGAACACTACATCCTCCTGCGAGGCATCGACACCAGCAATCCGGTACTACTATGGCTGCACGGCGGGCCGGGCGCCGCTCAGATGCCGCTGGCCCATGCCCTGGACAGACGGCTCGAAAAAGAGTTTGTCGTAGTACACTGGGATCAGCGGGGCGCAGGCAAGTCCAACCCCCGGGGCTTTGATGAAAGTACCATGGCCTTCGGCCAGTTCATTAACGATGCGAACGAACTGATCACTTACCTGAAACAGCGCTTTGGCCAGGAAAAGATCTTCCTGCTGGGCCATTCCTGGGGCTCCCAGCTGGGGCTGGAACTGGCGGCGAAATATCCGGAAGGTCTACACGCCTACATTGGGGTTAGCCAGGTGGTGGACAACCACCGGGCTTATGAGATAGCCTATAAATGGCTGAAGGAAAAGATCGGCCAGGAAAATAATGAGGGTGACAGGCAAAAGCTGGAAGCCATTGGTCCGCCACCCTATACAAAACAGGAAGATCACGTGGCCTTCGCCCTGCTGGTTAGCGAATACGGAGGTGGTTTTGATGTAAGCACCGGCAGGCTGGCCCGGATGGCCCTGCGTGCCCCCGAGTACAGCCTTTGGGATTATAAACGCTGGCTCGATGGCGCCAATCGGGGCAGCGGCAGGATGTGGGAGGAGGTTTTCGCCCGCCCCTTCGATTATACCCGGGAAATCCCGTCACTGGAGATACCGGCTTTTTTCCTTTCCGGAATTAAGGATTACAATACGCCTTACCTGCTGGTGAAGGAATACTACGATACGCTGCAGGCCCCTCATAAGGAGCTGATCCTCTTCGAGCACTCGGCACATACGCCTTTTCTGGGAGAACCCGAAAAATTCAGCAGCACCCTCACCCTTATTAAACGGGAGGTGCTTGGAAATACCCCACCGCAGCTGGCAGCCGGTGGCTTCGGGGCCTATCTCGACGAGCGCATTCCCGAACTGATGGATTACTACGACATCCTGGAGCTCCTGATCGAGGAAGTTACCGGCCGCGATTTTGCGGAGTATATGGAAACGGAAGTATTGTTGCCGCTGGGCATGGAACATGCCAGTTTTCGCTGGAGCGAGGATTTTAACCCGCCGGTGCCCGATGGCTATGATGCCGCCGGGCAGCCTGTTCCCCCTTACATTTATCCCGATAAGGCTGCCGGGGGCTTATTCGCCACGATAGGAGACATTGCCACCTTTGTTTCGGCCGGCATGACGGATTACACCGACAAGGGCAAGGCGGTGCTCAGCGATCGTAGCGTTGAACAGCTTTACCAGCCGGTTGTATTTAACCCGGGCCTTTATGCGCTGGCCTTCGACGCTTACGGCCTGGGCCATTTCATTGAGTGGCTGCCGCATGGCGAGAAGGCCGTTTCCCACGGAGGCCAGGGTTCCGGCTGGATGGCTCATTTCCATTCGGTACCGGAGACGGGCGACGCCATCATCATCTTCACCAACAGCCAGCGCAGCTGGCCCTTTTTTGCCCATTTGCTGAACGACTGGGCCAAGTACCGGGGCTTCTCCTCGGTGGGGATGGCCAAGATCGTCACCGCTACAAAAGCACTTTGGGTGCTGGCTCTTCTGATCTTCCTCATCGCCGCCTGGCAGTTGTGGCGGCTGGGC
>CAYVVK010000029.1:14451-17975 GCA_964454855.1 uncultured Phaeodactylibacter sp.
GCAGCGGCCTGTACACCAACAGGCGGCATTTTGCTCCGCTGTCACGCAATTCCTGGTTCTGGCGCCTGTTACAGGGCGTATCGGGAGCAGCGATCCTCGCCGTCCTGCTGTGGGCGGTAAACCAGAAGTACCTGTTTATTGCCGCCGTATTTCCGGTTACGATCGGCTGGCTGGCCTGGGCGGCTTTGCTTTTAGGGCTGGTATTGGTGGCTGTTGCGCTATTTCCGATGGAAAAGGAGGTGGCAACTCCTCAGCCGGAGGAAGTCAGGCCTTTGTCGCCCCAGGTTTATTGAATGCCGCCCGGCGGCTTTGGCCCGCCCTGTGGAATAATTGCTATGCAAATTCCATGGGGCCCGCCCAGCGGCTGAGTACCTTCGGCCTCTGGTGTTTACTGTTCTTTTGAATCGGGGGCATACTCATGAAAACTTAGATCCATGAAAACACCGTTCAAGATCACTTTGCTGTTACTCGCACTTCTCCTGGCCATTACCCTTTATTTCGCCTGGGATCTGGCCACTTTTCCCGGCCGGATAGCCGAACCGGAATACACTGCGGCCAAAGCAGATGGAAAGTGGACATTCCGCGAAGGCACCGTATACCGCCATGAAGGCCATCCGCCCATGCTGGAGGCCAGCGGCAACCATTACGAAACCGGCCTGCAATACGGCGTACTGCTGCGGCCGGAGATCCTGGCCGGCCTGGAGGCTTATGAGGGCGTACTGCGCTATACGGTGGAGGATGCCATCGCTTTCCTGCGCTCCCGCCAGGGCCCGGATGGAAGGGACTACAGCTGGCTGGGCAGCCACAGCTCCATTGCCAACGACTGGGGGCAGCAGATCATCGTATTCGCTCCCGATGGAGAGGGTTTTTACATGGCGCTGGGGGCAACCTGCTGCCCTGCGCGAAGTGTACCGGTACGATGATGATTTTTCTAAACCGCCTGAGCTATTCCTTCCCGCAGCCCCCATCGCCCCACAGGTGGAAGAGGCCGCCCGCATCAGCACCAGCCTGATGGCGCCGGAAGCGAAACTTAAAGCGCTGCAGGCGCTGGCTGAAAAGTACCCGGAGGATGCCAATGTGCATTTCCTGGTAGCGGAAGAATGTTTCCGACAGGGAAGCTGGGCGCTTTTTGATGATTATGCCGAACGCGCTTATACGCTGGCGCCTTCCGTTGCCGAGTACCAATTGTATGCCGGCCTGGCGGCCTTCCAGGAAGGGGATATAGAGAAAACCATACGATACCTGGAGGGTGTTGATGATCCCGAAATGGAAGAAAACCCGCTCCCGCCGGATCAGGAGCTTTACCGCCTGACGGTGCTGAGCAAGGCCTGGGCTGGTAAAGAAGCTGGTAAGGCAGCTGCCTGCGAAGCCAAAATACAGGCTATTCTGGAAGCATACGGGGCGGAAGATTATTATCAGGAGGCTATTCTTTCCAAACTGGAGGCGCTATCCGCATGGCTTGCTATGCCTGACGGATTACGCGGCAAGCCTGCTGTGTTTCTATCATAATGGCGAATTGCTTTATCCGGAGGATCCTTACTCCTGCTTTATCGTCCCGGTTGAAGAAGTGGCTGGCGCCGGATCGATTCGGGTTTTTCCCAACCCCTTCCGGGAATATCTTTGGATCTCATCCGAGGCTGAAAGAATAACCAGCCTCAGGATGATCAATTTCCGGGGGGAAACCATTAGCTCGCACTATGATGTAGGAAAAAACCAGAGGCTCAGCCTTTCCAATCTGCAAAAAGGCGTATATTTCCTTCTCCTAGAGACAGAAGCCGGGAAACGGTATCTTAAAAAAGTATTGAAGCATTAATATCCTGGCCGGCATCCTGTTCATAGGATGGCTGGAATGGCGGAAAAGGAAAGAAGCCCGGGAAACCCATTAAACTTCGGAGGAAGATAGCCGTCCAAACAGAAAAATTCAATGATGCCAAAAGTGCCATTTCTTCTGGCTATCCTACTGCTGCTTAGCCTGGCTCTGGGCGCTCAGTCCACCATCTCAGGCAGCATCCTGCATCAGAACCTCGAAAGGAAGTTCATCCTCCACCAGCCGCCAACTTTCAGCGGGGAAATACCGACCCCTCTGCTCATCGTCCTGCACGGCGGCAGCGGCAATGCCCAGAGCGTGCAGGGCTTCACCAATATGAACCAGGTGTCCAACACCTACGGTTTTCTCGCCCTGTACCCCGAGGGGTATGCCCCCGCCCAGCCCTCCGGCTTCAGCTGGGCGGACGGACGGGGCACTTCCGCCGACCTGGCCGGTATCGATGATGTGGGATTTATCAATACCCTGGTGGACAGCCTGGTGGCGGATTACAACATCGACACCAGCCGCATCTACCTCTGCGGCTTCTCTAACGGTGGTTTCATGACGCAGCGCATCGCCTGCCAGGCCAACCGGCACTTTGCTGCTCTGGCCAGCCTGGGCAGCACCATAGACACAGCGCTGATCGCCGGCTGCCGCCCGCAGCGCCCCATTCCCATGTTGTTTGTGATGGGCACCGACGACCCCTTCGTGCCTTACAACGGAGGGCCCATGCAGGAAGGAGTCAGCCCGGTGGTCGGCATCGACAGCCTGGTCAAATTCTGGAAGATGAACAACGGCTGCCAGCGCTTTCTCCCTCCGGAAAGCCTCCCCAATACGGAACCTTCCGATAATTCCACCGTCACCCGCTTCACCTTTACGGATTGCGCCTGCGATGCCGATGTGGTACAGTATCGCATCAACAATGGCGGCCACACCTGGCCGGGCGTCGAACTACCTGTCTACGAGCTCATCGCCGGAGAGACCAATGAGGACATTCAGGCCAGTGTGGAGCTTTGGGAATTTTTCCGGGTACACAGCCGCTGTGGTACAGTCGTGGAGGTAAATGAGGCCCCTGCTCAGATCCCAGCACTCAGCCTATATCCCAATCCCGCGGAAGCGGAAGTATGGGTGGGAAGTAGAGAACGCATAGGCCGCATTAGCCTTTACAGCCCGTCGGGGCGCTTATTGCGAAGTGCCGAGCCCCATGCCGGGCAATTCCGCTTCTCCCTTTCCGGCCTTCCCGCCGGCCTGTACCTGCTCAGCGCTAGGCTGGAAAACGGTGGTGTCCTTACCCGGAGGCTCCTGAAGAAATGACAAAAATCAGACACAAAGCTGGCTCCTTACCCTAAATCTGAAGGGAAAGAATTATTTTACCGCAAACAATTACCGCGATGAAAGAATACAAACTCGAATCTCTGATCTACTACTCCAAGGCCTTCGCCAAAAAGGAGCACATTGTGGAAAATTCCACCAAAGACATCCAGGAAAAGCTGGATGAATACGCCAAACAAAGGTACCGCCTGGTGTCTACCGATGCCACAGACTTTGGCTTCGCCGTTTATTTCTACCTGTATTTTGAGCGGGATGCGGAAAAGGCGTAATTTAAATCCACCATCCGGGCGCAGTCTTCCTTTCTTCTGCGCCTGGGCTTATCCCAAAAACACCTTATAAATATGATAAACAAAGCATCCATTCTCCTCCTTTGCTTCTGTGGTTT
>CAYVVK010000029.1:17985-20732 GCA_964454855.1 uncultured Phaeodactylibacter sp.
TGTGCACCGGCCAGGACGTTTCCCTAGAAGAGATCCTGAAAAAGGCAGACAGCCACCTGGAGGAAACCCATACCCTTTCCTACTGGATCGACTTTGAGATGAAGTACCTTTCCGAATGAGTTAAAAAAATAAGCTTTCCGGACTTCGGGGAACGGCTCTATGGTTGAAAGCGTTAAAGCTCTCAAACCAATGCTTTCCGTCATGAGCCCTGACCGCTCCGAAAAACACCCCCTTTATCCCAGCGGCGAATGGGAGGGTTTTTATACGTATCCTGTCCCCTTCAATTTCAAAGATCAAATGGCCTCCAACCTGGATTTCTGCGATCAGGTGGTCACTGGTTCCGGTTCGGACAGCGTAGGCGCTTTCCGCTGGGAAGGCACCTACGATACAGAAAGAGGGATCTGCCGGATGACCAAATATTATCACGGCAGGCACAGCGTCTTTTACGATGGCCGGGTGGATGAAAACGGCATCTGGGGTACCTGGGCCATCCACGCCGGCTGGACGGGCGGCTTTCACATCTGGCCGAAAAAAAATGGCGCCGAAGAGGAAAAAGCAGAAATAGAGCAAATTCGAAAACCGGAGGAGGTGGCTGTGGCAACCTCGCTTTAATTCACGCAAATGAAAAAATTTCCTCTTTTTTTCTTTCTCCTGTTCACAACCATGGCTAATGCCCAGGAGGCTGCTCAATCTGAACTCTTCCAAACCCTCTATGAAAAAGACAGCCTGATGTTCAATGTGGGCTTCAATACCTGTGACATCAGACAATTTCGTGAGCTGGTAAGCGAGGATCTGGAATTCTACCACGACCAGTCGGGCGTCATGGATTCCAAAGCTGCTTTTATCAAAAATACAGAGGAAGGGCTATGTAATATGGACTACAAGGCCCGCCGCGAACTGGTGGAAGGCAGCCTCCGGGTATTCCCCCTCTATGATCAGGGAAAACTGTACGGCGCTGTGCAAGAAGGCGAACACCACTTCTACGCCGTATACGAAGGGAAGGAAGATCAGCTGACGTCCACCGCAAAGTTTACCCACCTCTGGCTGCTGGAGGATGGCGAATGGCAATTGTCGCGGGTATTGAGCTATGATCATCGGGTGCCGTAGGGCAGTAGGAAAATCAAGACTCAAAAATCAAGACTCAAAAATCAAAAATCCTGTCATTGGCGCTTGTACAGAAGTTTACTCCCGTTCTTCCAGCTTAACATACTCCACCGTCTGCTGCGTCTCCCGCATGCCCAATCCATAAGACCGCAGGCTTTTCTTTATGGCCTCCGCAGAACCTGCCTCGATGATAAAATCATAACGCCCTTCGCCCACCTCTCCGGGTATGAAGGCCTCCTCAGACACCTCGTTCACCGCTTCCAGCATCTGGGCAATGGAGTAATTGCCGAAGATGATCTTGTCGCCGGCATCAGAACGGGAGGAGAACAGCGTTTCTTCGGCTTCTTCCAGCAATGATTGATCTTTGATATTCACTTCCTGCGCGGGAATTTCTTTTTCTACCAGGGTTTTCTCCAGCTTCAGCACATTAAGGATCTCTTCTTCCAGGCGCTGCATGCTCTGCTCATCAGGCGCTGCATTTTTATACAGCAGGAAGTACCGCTGACCATACATAGAGTCCGGCATGACGATCATGCCGGGGGCAACATCCAGGATTTGCGCGAAGATCTCATCGAGGGTGGCGGATGCGAACTTCAGGCCCACCTTATCGGCGTAGGCCATATCGCCATAGAGCCTGTCCGTCTTTTTGAACTCAAAATGATACAGCACTTCTTCATTGTTAATAAGATCGAAAAGGTTGATCTCGCTATTATCTTGCAGGGGCCCTTCTTCCCGGGCGTCCTCGGCCATTTCTTCTTCTATCGAGCTAAAAGCATCCAACCGGCCCGCCAGGAAGTCATTCAGGACTGCCGTCGTCACCTCATCCGGCAGGCTAACCCAGCGCACGATACCCGCCTTGTCGATTAGCACCGTCAGAGGATAGGTATCCAGCCCTTTTTTGCCGTCTCCAAAGTTAATCTGTGATTGTTTCGTCTGATCGCTGGCCACAATGGAATGGAAATCCACTCTTTTCAGGGTGCGTTCTACTTTGGATACGGGCTCATCGGTTAGAGAAATGAAATAAAGATCTGCTCTGTCGAATTGCTCCTGCAACTCGTTCATATGGGGAACGGCCTCGATGCAGGGCCCGCACCAGGTGGCCCAGAAATCAAGGACGATATACTTATTGGACAGATTCTTGTCTTCCGGTACATTGGCGATCCAGTCGGTAATGTGGATCTCGGGGGCTTTTTCGCCGAGGGCGATGTTGGATTGGGAGTAGGATGGCAGGCAGGCAAGTGCCGGGAGGAAGAATAATAAGTATTTCATTCTTGTTGTGGTGTTAGTGAGAGATCATTGGGTGCAAATTTAAGCATCCTGAGCCTGCTTTACCAGAAAAACCGGAAGTTTGGCATTAGGTTTTTTAACCCGAACAAACGACCTTTGCGCCGTATCCAAACCACGAACCGATGATCCTTTTCTTTGGGCATTCTTCCGATATCATTTTTGCCGTTCAACTCGATACTTCCCTGGGGGAAGAAGACGTCAAAAAACTATCCTGGCTCTTTGGCGGCTGCCCGCCGGTAGCGGCCGAGCGCATCAAAGGGCTGTTCGTCGGGCCCCGCGCCGCCATGGTCACGCCCTGGAGCACCAATGCCGTAGAGATTACCCAGAATATGGGCATCAGCGGCATCCGCCGTATC
>CAYVVK010000029.1:20742-21246 GCA_964454855.1 uncultured Phaeodactylibacter sp.
GAGAAATTCGAACTGCTGAAAGCCGATGACAAAAGTTTCGACCCCATGCTCAGCCAGAAGTACTCGGCACTCAACCAGCGCATCTTCACCATAGACATCGAGCCGGAACCGATCAAGGCCATCGAGGATATCGCCGCCTACAACAAGGCCGAAGGCCTGGCCCTGAACGAGGAAGAGATCGAATACCTCGAGCAGGTCTCCGAGCGCATCGGCAGGAAGCTCACCGATTCGGAAGTCTTCGGTTTCTCTCAGATCAACAGCGAGCACTGCCGCCACAAGATCTTCAACGGCAACTTCATCATCGACGGCGAAGAGCAGCCGGACTCGCTCTTCGCTCTTATCAAAAAAACCGCCAAAGTACATCCCAATTCTATCGTCTCGGCCTACAAAGACAATGTCGCCTTCCTGAAAGGGCCGCGCATCAGCCAGTTCGCGCCCCTGGCAGCCGACAAGCCGGAGTACTATAAAAAAGAACAATTTGACTCGGTGGTTTCCCTGAAAGCA
>CAYVVK010000030.1:0-4781 GCA_964454855.1 uncultured Phaeodactylibacter sp.
TTTTCAGCAAGCGGAAAAGGTTGCGCCGCCGTTCCGGCAGGGAAGGGCTTTCGTTGATAAGGTAGAAGAGAGAGGCTACTTCTGAAAACAGTGCGGGGTAGAGTTTCTCTTCGCTTGTCTGCCGGGCGCCTGCCGGAGATTCGAAACTTTCACTGCCCCGGCCGTGGATCGCCCACTGGGCGGCATTGGCATTCCAGCGGTCCAGCAGGGTAAAGCCCAGCTTGTGCAGCACGAAGCGCAGGGCTACCTCGTCGGTACGAAAGGGCCCCTGAAGGTATACCCGGCAGGGCTTCTCGATGCCAAATTGTTTCAGTGCTTCCCAATAGGGCTCCATATTATTCATACAACTCCTCCCTCATTTCTATTAAAACACGGTTGATCTTCTCCACATTCGGCGCTTCCGGGAGCTTGCTCTGTTCGTAGAGCTTTTCGATGCGCGCCATGCGCTCTTCCGCCCATTGCACGAGTTGGCCGTAATCGAACCTGCCGGCGCGGATGTCCAGCAGGAATTCCCGGTTGGGCCGCCGCACCCGGATGACACCCTCCCGGGCGATCTCTTCGGCCATATCGAGCAGGCGGAAGGTGTGCATCATGTTCTTGGCGTCGTAGTTCTTGCCGTGGGAGAGCGTGTTCTCGTAGCGGGCCTCATTGCGTTTTTCCACCCACTCCCAGTACTGGCGGTAGTCTTTGCAGTAGGTTTGATAGCCATCTTTGTTGAAGGACATCACCGCTGCTCTGGGCATGTCTTTGGGAATGCTGCTCAGCGCCACCTCGTTGCTGTCCGGCTTGCGGATGATGCCGCTGAAGCCCAGCTCGCCGCTCTCGTTGTAGTACAGGCCGTAGGTGTCGCGGAAGTGGGGGATGTTCACCAGGCCGCAGTTTGCCTGTTTATAATCCTTTTTCTTCAACCATTCTTTTACCGGGATGCTGCCCTGTTTCCAGAGCACGTAGCAGAAGTCCAGGGGCGTTTTGCGCTCCCGGGGCATGGGGTTGAGGATCTTTTTATTCAGGCCGCGGGCCTTGCGCACCTGGGTGAACGCGTAGCCGCCGAAGCTGTCTTTGCACTGTTTGGAGAGGAAATCTTCCGGCCTTAGCCGATCCATGATGGGGTGGCGCTTTTGGAGGCAGTCCTCCGGCATGGCCAGCAATTCCAGGATGTTGGGGTTGCTTTTAGAAAGCAGCTCTACGAAGCGCCCGAGTTCGTAGAAGATGATGTCGTTGGTGTCGTCGCTCAGCTGCTGAGGGTATTCCAGCCCGAAAAGCTGCTCCCGGGAGGCAAAAAATACGCCCCGGATATCCTCGTCGGAAGTGGGCAGAGCGGTACCGTAGGCGTGGCTGCCACTACGCGCCTCGATCAGGATGTTTTTTTTATGCAGATCCCTCAAATTCATTGCATACCTTCTATCCCTCAGTATTTTGTGTTTCCTTCAAAAAAGACATCTTTAGACGTCCCGACGTCCCATCACTTCTTCTTCTTTTTCCTTCTCAGGAAATAGTCGATCAGGCGGATGATCGCATCGATCACCTTGCGGAAGGGGGATTTGGGCTGCTTCTCGCTCATGCTTTCCGGTTTTTTTTATTCAATGCTTTACGAAGCTAAACAATTCCCGGAAGTAATGGAAAATGGAGATGTAATGGCGTGCCGGCATGCCGTAACACCGTAACACCGGCACACCACTACACCACTCTAAATCGGTAAATTCAGCTTATCCGCCAGAAAACGATGATAGATGAACAGCACCAGGAAAGCGCCGCCGGTGGCGATGAGCAGGCTGCCGATGAGGCTGCCGCTCTGAATGCCGATGAGCCGTCCGAGGAAGCCCCCTACAAAGGAGCCGACAATGCCAATAATGATGGAAGAGATCCAGCCGCCTTTTTCCTGCTGGGGAGTGAGCATCTTGGCGATGGCGCCGGCGGCGAATCCGATGAGAAGCCAATACAGTAAGTTCATGATCGTTGGTTTTAGTTGTCTATAATATTAGGAAAGTAATTTAAGGAAAACAAACGTCATTTCCCTATGGTATTGCCCGCTTCAGCAGAGGGAAAAAAATAAAGGTGTGTTTTACTGATCCGGGGTATTTCAATTTTTGCTAAATTTCAAAAGAAAAAAAACGGCAATGGCTTTTTTCTGGATACTCTGGGGGCTCGATGCCTTTATTGCCCTGTTGGCCTTATATTTTTTCTTCATTGGCATCCTGGATGACTCGGTTTCTTCCAGAAATATAGGCATGTGGCTGATGCTGCTGGGCGGCCTGGCTATTATCATGCTGGGCAGCCTGTGGCTGAAGGGAATGGGGAAACTCCTGCTCGCCAATGGGCTGCTGGCCATCCTGGCGGCGCCGGGATTGATCTATGGGTTGTTTATGCTGATGGTCGTTCTTTCGGGTTCCAGATGGAATTGAGGTAATAAGGCCAACTCTATTTCTTCTATTAAAGGAAGGAGGGAAGAGTAAGGGGCGTTTGCTCAAGATTATGCTTTTGCTTCAAACAAAGCAATATATTCCTGAAAACTGAACACCCGGTTGCGTTGATAGCCGGTCCTTTCCTGTAAGATACCCAGGGCCGAGAAATCCTTGAGCAGAGCATGGGCGGTGGGCGCCGAACTTTGAAGAACGGCCTCCACGTCCCGGGCGGTTACGACGGGTTGGGAGAACAAGTGGCGTAATAGTTTTTCCGCATTGCTTCGCTTTCTACCCAAGCCGGCGATCTTTGTTTCCAACCGTTGTTTTAGCGTTGTGATTTGCCGGAAAGTGGCGACCGAAGACCCCGCCGTTTGTATTACCCCAACCATAAAAAACTTAAGCCATTGTGTGAGATCGTTTTTCGTACGCACCCGGGTGAGGTTGTCATAATACAATGGCCTGTTTTCCTCAAAAAAGGCGGAAAGATAGAGCGATGGGCGAACAAGTAATTTTTTGCTCACCAGATGAAGCGTAATGAGCAGCCTTCCGATCCGTCCGTTTCCATCCAGAAAAGGGTGGATGGTTTCAAATTGATAGTGTGCTATGGCAATTCTTACCAGTTCCGGAAGGAAAATATCTTCGTTGTGCAGGAACTGTTCCAGGTCGCTCATCAGATCGGGTACCTCATGGTGAGGAGGAGGGATGAAGATGGCATCCGCCAGAGAGGCGCCGCCGATCCAATTCTGTGAACGCCGGAATTCGCCTGGCTTTTTGCGCTGGCCCCTCACCCCCTTTAGAAGCCTTTTGTGGGTTTCCCGGATGAGCCGGTTGGAAAGGGGGAGTTTCTCCAGAGCATCAATGGCATAATTCATTGCAGCGATATAGTTCTGAACTTCCTGCCAGTCGTCACGCTTTTCCGGCCGGATGTCTTCGCTCTTCAGGAATGCTTCCTCCACGCTGGTTTGAGTCCCCTCGATCCGGCTGGATAGTGCCGCTTCCTTTGCGATATGCATTTTGATGAAGAAATCTACATCCGGCACTAATTCCGAAAAGGCATTCAACTCCCCTAACTTTTGGTGGGCCTGTGCGCCCAGGGCTTCCACTTCCGGCTGCCCAATAAGCCACTGGCGGTTCACCTTGCAGGGGACGAAAGCCCGATATCCGCCCTGTTTAATCCACTTGCCGGCCTCAAATTCAGGAAGATTGATAGATGTAAGCATTTTGATTAATTTTACAGTTGTAAATTTAATCAAAAAAAACATTATTTAAAATTGCCGACATAAATTTAATTATGAATTTCCTTATTTAAAGTTCTAAGCCTACTCCCCTCCCTTCGAGGGGCTGGGGGAGGCTTCCACCTTCTCCAGAAACTCCTCCTCCGTCAGGATCTCCACCGTCCCCAGCTCCTTCGCCTTTTTCAGCTTGGAGCCTGCCTTTTCTCCTGCTACGAGTATATCGAGGTTGCTACTCACGGCACTGATGTTCTTGGCGCCGGCAGCCTCAGCCTTGGCCTGGGCCTCCTTGCGGCTCATGGTGTCCAGGCTTCCGGTGAAGAGGATCTTCTTTCCGGCCAGGGGCCCTTCTGTGGCGCTGACGGGTTTGTCTTCTTCGGTTTGCTTCATGTTTACGCCCAGCTCCTCCATCTCTTTGAGCATCTTGATGTGGTGCTCATCGCTGAAGTAGGCCACGATATTCTCAGCTACCACCGGGCCGATGTCCTTGATGTCGGTAAAGTCTTCCATCGTCCAGCCCTGCAGGTCGAGCACGTGATCGATCTCGGCGGCGATGATGCGGGATACCTTCTGCCCCAGGTGGTGGATGCTCAGGCTGTGCAGCAAGCGGTGGATGGGGTTATCCTTGGCCTTCTCCACCGATTCCTTCAGGTTGGCGGCGGACTTTTCTCCGAAACCTTCCAGTTCGGCGATCTTGTCGTAATCCAGGCGGTATACATCGGCGATGGTGCGCAGCCAGCCCAGTTCGTAGAAACGCTCGACAATGGACTTGCCGAGGCCCTCGATGTCCATGGCATTCTTGGAAACGTGGAAGATGATGCGCTGCAGGTTTTGCGCGCCGCACACACAGGTGGGGCAGCGCCAGGCGGCTTCCCCTTCAATGCGCACCAGTTCCACCGGCTCATCCGTGTCATTGATGGGGCAGTATTCAGGAAATTCGATGGGTTTCTCGGAGCCGTCCCGCAAGTCTTTCATGGCCTTGACGATGTAGGGGATGACGTCGCCGGCGCGCTCCACCAGTACCGTATCGCCGATGCGCAGATCCTTGCTCTTGATGAAGTCCTCGTTGTGCAGAGATACAGAGGAAACGGTCACACCGGCCAGCTGTACCGGCTCAATTTTGGCAACCGGGGTGATGGAGCCGATC
>CAYVVK010000030.1:4791-8489 GCA_964454855.1 uncultured Phaeodactylibacter sp.
TACATGCAGCAGTTTAGAGGTGGCTTGCTTGGCCTTGAACTTGTAGGCGATGGACCAGCGCGGGTGGTGGCTGGTGTGGCCGCTGCGCTCCTGCAACTCCCGGCGGTTGGCCTTGATCACCATGCCGTCGATCTCGTAGGGATAATCTTCCCTTTTCTCTTCCCACTGCTGGCAGAATTGGATCGCCTCTTTGATGTTCTTCACCACTGTGCGCTCTTCTCCCTCGGTGGGCACCTTAAAGCCCAGGCCGGTAAGCAGGTCCAGGCTTTCCTGATGGGTATCGAATTTGGAGAGCACATCATTGCCCTCCTCGTCGGTGGCGTAGCCGAGCGTATAGATGAAAGCTTCCATGCCCCGTTTGGCGACTTCCTGCGGGTCTTTCATGCGCAGGCCGCCGGTGGCGGTATTTCGGGCATTGGCGAAGAGGGACAGCCCTTCCTCCGCCCGCCGTTTGTTGATCTTTTCGAACACGTCCTTTCGGATGAGCACTTCGCCGCGCAGTTCCACCTTGAAAACACCATGTTTGGAAAATTTGGCCTCCAGGGGGATGGAACGAATCGCGCGGGCATTATTCGTGATCTCCTCACCCACCCGGCCGTTGCCGCGGGTAGCAGCCCGCTGCAGGCGGTCACCTTCATAGACTACAGCGATGCTGCCGCCGTCGTACTTGGGCTCCACGGCGTATTCTATGTCTTCTTCTTCCGGGATGTTGAGGTAGCGTTTGAGCTGGGCGTCAAATTCTACCAGGTCTTCCTCATTGTAGGAATTGGCCAGGGAGAGCATGGGCGTGAGGTGCTCCACAGAAGGGAAGTCGCTGGTGAGGTCGGAAGACACCCGCTGGGTGGGCGAGTCGGGAGAGGCCAGTTCGGGATGCTCCTCCTCCAGCTTTTCCAGCATTTTGAAAAGTTCGTCGTATTCTTTATCGCTGATGACCGGGTCGTTCTCCACATAGTATTTGTACTCGTGGTATTTGATGATCCGCTCCAGGCCGTTGATCTGCTGGTCGGCCGATTGCTGCCGGATGGCGCTGTCTTCGGCGAGGTATTCTTTGGACAGCTCGTATAAGGCGCGTTGTTCTTCTTTGCTGTACATTTACTACTTGGGTGAATGGGTTGATTAATAACAAGTTGTACGCCGGGCGGCAATGAAACTGCCGCCCGCGCGCTGATGGCTGCCAGGCCGACAATATAAAACAATATTTGCTGGAATGGGTTGGGTGCGGCTTACAGAAAAGCGAAACGGGGAGTGCCTGTTCAGGCGCAGGAGCAGGCGTTATCAGGTGAAATGCTTCAACATAATCACTTCCCGTTCATTGAGGTGGCGCCAGAAGCCGCGGGGGAGGTCCTTTTTGGTCAGGCCGGCGTAGTACACCCGGTCGAGCCGGCTGACCTGATAACCCAGGTGCTCAAAGATGCGCCGCACAATGCGGTTGCGGCCGATGTGCAGTTCGATGCCCACTTCATTCTTACTCTTTCCCCTCACATGGCTGACGCCATCCACCGGAGCGGGGCCGTCCTCTAAGGTAAGCCCTTTGCGGATGCGTTCGATGTCTTCATCGGAGACGGGCTTGTCGAGTACGACATGGTACACTTTACTCACCTCAAAGCTGGGGTGAGCCAGCTTTTCCGCCAGTTTGCCGTCATTGGTGAGCAGGAGCAGGCCGGTAGTGTCGCGGTCGAGCCGGCCCACCGGAAAGATGCGCTCAGGAACTTTCTTTTCATCGATGAGGTCGAGCACCGTATCGCGGCCGCGCTCGTCCTTTACCGTGGTAATGTAGCCGCGGGGCTTGTTGAGGAGGATATACACCAGGCGCTCTTCCGGTTTGATCAGTTCCTCTTTAAATCGGATCTCATCTCCTTTCTGCACCTGATAGCCGGGGGCGGCCTCTTTTCTGCCATTCACGGTTACCAGGCCGGCCTTGATGTACTCGGCGGCCTGCCGGCGTGAGCATATCCCGCAGTGCGCCACGTATTTGTTGAGGCGCATGCCTTCCACCGGCTGCTCGTTGGGCAGGGGAGCCGGCTTTTTGGGCTCGCCTTCACCCCGGGGGCGCCGGGGCGGTTTGTGGCTGCGGTATTTGTCTTTGTCTTTTCTGGGCATGGCAGTTAGGAGTTGGTAGTTTTGGGTCGTGTGTTTTGAGTTTTGAGTGTCGAGTTTTGAGTTTTGAGTGTCGAGTTTTGAGTTTTGAGTTTTGAGTTTTGAGTGTCGAGTTTAGAGTGTTGAGTGTCGAGTTTAGAGTTTTGAGTGTCGAGTGTCGAGTTTAGAGTTTTGAGTGTCGAGTGTCGAGTTTTGAGTTCTTTCTTTATCGAGGCCTTGAATAGGAATATAACTCAAAACTCGTCTCCCATCCCTCAAAACTCGTCTCCCATCCCTCAAAACTCATCTTTCATCCCTCAAAACTCATCTTTCATCCCTCAAAACTAAAACGGGATATCCTCATCGTCGTTCATCTTTGATGGCCGTGTGATGATATTGGACTGCGGTTTTTCGAAAGTACCCTCGGGCAGGGCGCCGAAATCGGGGTCGTCCAGGTCGGAGAAGCGGGCGAACTCATCGGTGAAGCGCAGCTTGATGGTTTTCAGGGCGCCGTGGCGGTGCTTGGCGACGATGACCTCGGCGATGCCTTTCAGGGACTGGCCTTCTTCGTCTTCGAGGATGTCGTAGTATTCCGGGCGGTAGATGAAGGCCACGATATCGGCATCTTGCTCTATAGAGTTATGGACGATAATGTCATTTGCTACGAAATTGTGGACATCCTCTACGGTGGCGTCGTATACGTCTTCCTCTCCTAGAGGAGTAATGCTGGTGATTTCGTCCCAAAATAATTCGGGGAATTCTCGTGCCGCGATCCTGCGGATCGACAGGCTGTTTTCCTGGCCAGGTTCTTCTGGGACTAATAAGACCGAATTTCCGTTCCTAGTGAAGCCCTCTGCAGTTGTGAATTCTTCGTTCATGGCACGGACAGTTATCGCCGAAAGAGGGGGCTCGGCAGGGCGATCTGGAAGATCGCGCCATGAGGAGGCCGTAATCCTGTCGCCAACTTTCAGCTCTTCTAAAGCCGTCCACCCCTCCAACTTCAGGAAGGGATGGTTACCACTTGCTTTTATAAGCCTTCCACTTCTGGTTCTAAGTTCAAAAACCATTTTTCGCCCGGAATAAAAAGCCTTCACCATTTTATGGCTTCCCAATTTTTTGTCCTTTCCCAGGGCAACGACTTTTATGGGGTTCTTTTCGCTCTGCAAGCTCCTTGATGGTTATTAGCCTGCCAGTTTCCGCGTCCTGAAGAAGAGTGTCTCCTGTGAGGCAACCCGATTCCCGAAGATCTGACAACTGCGGCCGCTTCGTCCCCCCCCGCACTTCCACGGCCCGGCTGAGCTGCGAGAGGGCGATGACCGGCACATTGAGTTCCTTGGCCAGCCCTTTGAGGGCGCGGGAGATGGCGCTTACTTCCTGTTCGCGGTTGCCGCGCTGGTTGTCGGAGCCGCCGCTCATGAGCTGCAGGTAGTCGATGATGACCAGGTCGATATCGTGCTGCATTTTCAGGCGGCGGCACTTGGCGCGCAGCTCGAAGATGTTGATGCCCGGGGTATCGTCGATAAAGAGGGGCACTTCGCTGATGCGCTCCAGTGCGGCGTTGAGCTGCACCCACTCGTGCTCTTCCAGCTGGCCGTTGCGCATTTTCATGCCCGATATTTCGG
>CAYVVK010000030.1:8499-20980 GCA_964454855.1 uncultured Phaeodactylibacter sp.
GGAGATCATCCTCTGGGCGAGCTGCAGGGCCGACATCTCCAGGGAGAAGATGGCCACGGGCTTGCCGAAGTCGGAGGCGGAGTTGCGGGCCAGGGATAAAGTTAAGGCCGTTTTGCCCATGCCCGGCCGCGCAGCAAGGATGATGAGGTCCGACCGCTGCAGTCCCGACGTCAGCCGGTCCAGGTCAGTAAATCCGGTGGGTACGCCGGTCAGGCCATCCTCCTTATGGCGCAGCTCTTCGATCTGCTTCTGGGCCTTGGCGGCCAGTGAGGACATGGTTTCGAAACCGCGGCTCATGTTCTGCTGAGCGATGGCGAACAAGCCCTGCTCGGCATCGTCCAGCAGCTGGAATACGTCGGTGGTATCTTCGTAGGCGTCGCGGATGATCTTGGTGGATACGCTGATCAACTCGCGCTGTACGTATTTCTGGGATATGAGGCGGGCGTGGTACTCGATATTGGCGGCGGAGGCCACTTTATTCGACAGCTCCACCAGGTAATAGGGGCCGCCGATGGCTTCCAGGTTGCCCGCCTTTTTCAGTTCTTCGGTCACAGTGAGCAGGTCTACCGGCTGTGATTTCTCGAACAGCTTGAGCATGGCCTTGTAGATCAGCTGATGGGCATCCAGGTAGAAACTTTCCGCCCGCAGGATATCCAGGACTATGGACAGGGCATCTTTGTCGAGCATGAGCGCGCCCAGGACGGCCTCCTCCAGGGGGACGGCCTGCGGCTGCACTTTGCCGAAAACGTAATTCGACAGGTCTTCATTCCTGCTCTTGCCTTGGTTGCGTAGGCTCGGCAGCTTCTTCTCTTTTTCCTTCTCGCCAGCCATATAAATGTTTGTTTGAAATGGTTAAAACGCCCGCTGGGAAGGATGCCGCTTTCCCAGGGTTTACAAAACTACGAGATAATTGCCAGAATACCGGGCCTGCTTTTTTTATTTCTTATCCACGGCTGTGGAAAAAAGGGGGCGGTATTGTGGATAACCAGCCCGTTTATCAAGGCCGTGTTGGGAGTATTTAAATCCTGTACAAATTCCGGGCTTGTTTTTGAAAACGGATAATGGAAAATTACATGTATAATCCACGTCGTTTATCCGCTTTCCTACTTAAAGATAAGAAAAAGGAGAACAGGATGCCGCCTCCTTTTATCCGGCCCGGGGCGAGAAACTGTGGAAAAGGCTGTGGAGAAAAAATGTGGATAAGGGGCCACAAACAGCGAGAGCCGCTGCCCACAGGCAACGGCTCTCCGTTTTTCTCATAATACGTTTTGCTAACCTCCTGTGGTCGTAGTGTAGTTTTCTTTTGTTTGTTAGTTCTAAAAAGCCGGCGCGCGTCCGCGCCGACTTTAGGGTAAATGTCTATCCCTTGTTCTATCCGATCCATCCCATTATTGCAACCTTGGTTTTTGGTTAAGGGGCTAACAAGGTTTTTGAAGTTGGTGGGGATGGGATTGTTTTTACAAGTCGTTCAAGCGGTTTTGTACACTTTCTACCGTTCTTTCCTGCCCGGCGATCTGCGCGGCCGTATCTTCCTGTAATTTCACGTTCTCCACGATGCTTTCCTCTGCCTGCCGGATGGCTTCCTTGGCGCGTTCGATGTCTTTGTGGTAGCGCTCGTTGAGGGATTGCAGGCGGGCCAGTTCGCGTTGCAGCTTCTTCAGCTTGTCTTGTTCATTATCCAGTTCATTGCGGGTATTGGCGTGGGCTACTTCCAGGGCGAAGCGCATCAGCATTTTTTCGGCTTCAGTATAGCGTTCGGCATGCTCCCGGGAGTCGAGATAGGCGCCGCCGAGGTCAAACCAGGCGCTGAACAACACGCTGTTTCCTCTTTCATCAGCGGAAGCGTAAACATCCACCGTATTGCCCTGGCCGATGGCCGCCACTTTGGCATCATCACTCAGCCATTCTTTGTTCCTGCGGTCCCATTTGGGCTTGGAGCCGTAGTGATCTTTCATAAAGTCTTTCCACACATCGGCCACCAGGCCGGCATTGACGCCGGGGATCTCCAGCTCCAGGGCATTTTTCGCGCCCTGGCTCATCGTTTTAACATTCTCGGAAACCTGGGCCTGCAAGGGAAAGGAATACAGCATAGCCGCGAAAAGGAAAATAACTAGGGTTCTCATCTCGGAATATTGTTGGATTATTGTGTTAAAGTTCCAAACTCTACCTTTTGACGGAAAAAAGGGAGAAAGTCACAAGAGTAGGGGAGTTTTTTTGGAAGTGGATGCTGTAGCGCAGCGTAGGCCCGCTAAGGTACTATTACCTTCAGCGCCTTTTCCACCAGGGAAAACTCCGCCGGCGTCTCACCCAGGAATTCCCCGTCGGCCTCCAGCAGGGTAGGGGGCTCTCCGTCCGCGGCTTCCACCCGCAGGTTTTTCGCGAAGAAAGCCTCCACCTTGGGGTGGCCGCCAATAGAGCCGTTGTAGAAGCGGTAGGTGTTTAGCAATACGCCAATTTTGCTGAGGCGCCCGGCGATGGTCACTGCGAACTGCCCGTCGTCGGGTATGGCATGGGGCACCAGCTGCATGCCGCCGCCGGAGAAGCGGCCGATGCCGAGGTTGATGGTGTAGAATTCATCCTCATAAACCTGGCCATCGGCTATGACGCGGGCGCGGCGCAGGTGATATTCGAACAGGCAGCGCAAAATGAGTAAGAGGTAGAAGAGTTTGCCGCCGCGTTCGGAAGCGTCATCGGAACGGCGGACGAGGTAGCCGTCGTAGGCCAGGCCGGCCACATTGACGAAATAGCGTTCCTGGGCCTGCCCGTTTTTATGGTACCGGATCAGCCCTGCATCCTGCAGGCGGGTGTTGCCGGCTTTGATGACAGCCAGCGCCTTGTCTATATTTCGGGAAAGGCGGTATGTTTTGATCCAGTCGTTGCCCGTGCCTATGGGAAGCAGGGCGTAGGTGATGCTTTGCGAAGGGGCAGCCTGCTGCTGCAGAATGCCGTTGGTTGCTTCGTGGTTGGTGCCGTCACCACCGATGGCAAGTACCTTCCGGTACCCTTTTTCTATAGCTTGTCGCACCAGCTCGATGGCGTGGCCGCGGTATTCCGTAAGGCGAAATTCGGCTACCGGAAGCTGCCGCCGGATACGTTCCTGCAGTGCCGGCCACTCCTTGCGCACCAGCCCTTTGCCGGCAGTTGGGTTGGCTATTGCAAACCATTGGTCATCCATAATTGTATATAGCTTGGTTTTTCTTCTATCTTTATCCGGCTTGGAATTGTACAAAGATACCGAAAGTGAACAGCAGTATTCTTACTCTGGAAAATATTGTCAAAAGCTACGATAAAAACGTGGCGGTGGATGATGTAAGCTTCGAAGTGCCCCGGGGCAGCATATTCGGCCTGCTGGGGCCCAACGGCGCCGGCAAAACTTCCCTTATCCGCATCATCACGACCATCACCCGGGCGGATTCCGGAACGGCATATCTGGATGGAGAAGTGCTCAACAGCCGCCACCCGGAACAGATCGGCTATATGCCGGAAGAACGGGGGTTGTACCGCAAGATGAAAGTAGGCGAACACCTGCTCTACCTGGCTCGCCTCAAGGGCCTTTCCAAAAATGGGGCCCGGGAACAGATCGATCACTGGTTTGAAAAATTCAATATTGAAGACTGGTGGGATAAGAAGGTGGAAGAGCTATCCAAGGGCATGCAACAAAAGATACAGTTCATAGCTACCGTCGTCCATCAGCCCAAGCTGCTCATCCTCGACGAGCCCTTCTCCGGCCTCGACCCCGTCAACACCAACCTGCTCAAAGATGAGATACACGACTTACACAATCAGGGCGTAAGCATCATCTTTTCCACCCACCGCATGGAACAGGTGGAAGAGGTGTGCGAATATATCGTACTGATCAATAAAGGCAAAAACGTGCTGGAAGGGAAGGTGAAGGATGTCAAAGACAAGTTCAAAAGAAACCGCTTCCGCATAGATTACGAAGGGCAACTGCCGGCCGGCCTGGAAGAAAAAGCAGATATTATCGAACAGTCAGAACACAGCATCATCATACAGGTGGAGAAGGAGGGAAGGTCGAATGAATTGCTGCAGTATCTGCTGCAAAAGGGCGTCTACATACACGCTTTCAATGAAATTCTGCCTACCCTGAATGAGATCTTTATCCGGCAGGTCAGTCAGTAGGGAGTTTACCCTGTGGAATTCGCAAAGCGACTATTCCCGCAGGGTGAGCAGTAGGCAGTAGGCAGTAGGCAGTAGGCAGTATGCAGTAGGCAGTAGGCAGTAGGCAGCGGCCGTAAAACCTCAAAACCAAAAAACCGAAACACCGAAACACCGATGGCAGTATGCAGGCCGCAGTGGCCGTAAAACCGCAATACCGCAAAACCACAAAACCGAAATACCAATAAACCTATACACCGAAACACCTCAACACCGCAAGACCAAACCACCGCAAAACCAAACCCACATGGACAAACTCTGGCTAATCATAAAAAGAGAATACCTCACCCGCGTCAGGCGGCGCTCTTTTATTATCGCCACTTTGCTGACGCCCCTGGCCTTTGCGGTCTTTTTCGTAGTGGTGGGGCTCATTTTCCAGTACGAGAGTGACGATACGCGGCGCATCGCCATCATTGATGAGAGCGACATCTTACAGCGCAGCATCAAAGATGAACAGAACCTGTACTTTAAATTTGTCGATACCGAACTGGAGACGCTGCGGGAAAACTTCGGCCAGTTCGATTACGACGGCATACTCGTCATTCCCGAAGTAAAGGACCTGCTTTCCAACACCTACACCATCTATTATTATTCCGATAAGCAGCCTACGCTGGATATCGAGAGCCTCATCCGCGAGCGTATCCGGGAGGGCCTGAGAGATTACAAGATCGAGGCCCTTGAACTGGACCCCCGGCAGCTGGAAGCCCTGGACACCAAGGTAGAACTGGAGCCGGAGCCGATCAAGGAAACTGGCCAGGACGCCACCAAGCTTACCGGCGCCATTGCAGCGGGCATTGGCGGCATCATGGGCATCATCATGTACATCGTGGTCTTCATCTACGGCATGATGGTCATGCGCTCGGTCATGGAGGAAAAGACCAACCGCATTGTGGAGGTGATGGTCTCTTCGGTCCGGCCTTTCCAGCTGATGCTGGGCAAGATCATAGGCGTGGGCGGCGTGGGCCTGACGCAGGTGGCCATCTGGGCCATCCTCATCCCGATAGTGGTGCTCACCACCAGCCTGGCCTTTGGCATTGACCCCGATGCCCAGATGAAAATGGCCCAATCTTCCCCCGGTTCTGCCGACATCAACCCGGAGGATGCCGAGGCCATGGTGGCCCTGGCCCTGGAGGAGTTTCAGAGCCTCAACTGGGGGCTCATCCTGCCACTGTTCGTCCTTTATTTTCTGGGAGGTTATTTTCTCTATTCTTCCCTCTTTGCGGCGGTAGGCTCCGCCATGGGCGACGACCTGGGCGAGGGGCAGTCCCTGACCATTCCCATTACCATTCCGGTGATCCTTGCTTTCTACATCATGATCGTGGCCATTCAGGCGCCGAACTCGAGCCTGGCGGTCTGGTCGTCCATCTTTCCGTTATTTTCCCCCATTGTGATGCCGGCGCGCCTGGCCTTTTCGCCGCCCCTTTGGGAGGTAGTGGTTTCGGTAGTGGTGCTGCTGGCCTCGGCGGTGTTCTTCGTCTGGCTGTCGGGCCGCATTTACCGGGTGGGCATTCTGATGTATGGCAAGAAGGTGACGCTGAAGGAGTTGGGGAAGTGGATGTTCTACCGGGACTAGTGCAGTCGGCAGTAAATAGTTGACAGTCGGCAGTCGAAATAATCAACGGGTTATCAATCTATTATAACACCAACTACCTGTCAATTAATTAACTCCCAAAGCACTAGTGCAGTGGCAGCCGGGATACCCGTTTAAGGTTGGATACTGTGGATAGCCAAAGAGTTGCGGGTTTAAAGACGAACTTATTCTTCGGCTGCCGCCCCCTGCAGGCTGTTCACCAGCCGTATCAACTCCTCTTTTTCCTTTAGTTTGAGGCCTTTTTCTGCTATGATCCGGCCAGTTTCGGGGAACTGGCTTTCAAAGAATTCAACTGTTTCTTTCCGCCGCCCGGGGATCTCCTGCAGCGACTGCCCGTCGTAAAGGAACAGCTTTTCCCTCTGCACCGCCCTGGGGTTGCGGCTGCCGGCATCGAGGGCCGGGACGTAATTGGGCTTGAAGAGCTCTATCTCGATGCCCGAGAACAGGATGGGGGCTTCCCCCGCTTCATAGCGCAGAAAGTTTACTTTATCCATCCGTTTTCCCCCGGGCAGCGAGGCCGGGGCAATAAAGTGATGACGCAGGGTATCTCCTCCCACTTTTTGAAAAAGGACAAATTCATCCACCGCCTGGCCCGGCAGCGCCACTGCACCGCGGGGCGTAAATATTTCCAGCAGGTTGCCTTCCAGGTTGTACAGGGCGGAGTCTGTAGACAGCTTTTTGCCGTTCTTCAGTTTGGCGGCCAGCTGCATGGCGTCCTCCGAAAAGTATAGGCTGCCTTCCAGCTCCACCTTCCGCAGGTCAAAGGCGTTGATGGCCTCTCCGGAGTAGAGGTTATCAACTCCCAGCTCAAAGGTGCGGTTGCGCTGCGCCTGCAGCAGCGAGCTCAGGGCAAGCATTAAGATCATAGCCAGGGGAATCCGGAGGTTCTGCATATCGATAGATTTTGGCTATAAAAATAAAAAAAGAAGCCTGAGAACACGGGGCCTCAGGCTTCTTAGTTTCAAAATAGGCGTAACAGGATCAGCCGTTATTCAAAGGCCCAGACGTCCTGGTCCATCAGCGCGCCACCCTGGGCAGCTTTTGCTGCGTTGAGGTTCTCGCTGTTGGTCTGTACCTCGCTTACCGGGTAGAGGAAACGGCGGGGGATGCCACCGGAGGGGTTCAGGCCGTTGGCGCCCTGCGGAGAAGGCGTCAGGTCCGGATAGCCCGTGCGGCGGTAGTTGTTCCACACCTGCTGGAAGGCAAAGCCGTAGTAAGCATAGTAAGCCTCTTCGATGATGCGCTGGATGATACCCTCACCGCTCAGGCCGGAGAGGTCGCTCTGTGCATCGATAAATGCCTGATGCTCGGCAGGGTCAAGGCCAACCTGCGCGATGCTGGCGGCGATGGCATCCGCCAGAGCGGCCTGCACTTCGGAGGCCGGCGCGCCATTGCGCTGCAGGGCTTCCGCTTCCAGGAACTTGACCTCTACGTAAGAGATAAGGGGTATTTGAGAGTTGTTTTGCGTCCAGACAAGGTCGGGGTTTGAAGCATTGAAGAAAGACCACTGCTCCCCGGCATCTTCCATGTACTTCACCTGGCGGGGATCGTTGCGCTCGCCCATGGCATTGGCGAAGCGCTCGTCGATGATCATGGTGTTCGGGCGCTCAATGCCGAATTTAGCCAGTGGGTTATTCGCGATCTGGTTGCCCTGGAAGGGGAACCAGGGTTGCTCTTCGATGCTGGCGAGGGCGTTCCCGATCTCCGCCAGGGCTTTTCCGGCATTGCCCGACTGCCGCTTGGAGGCCTGCATCAGGTAGCGCGCCTTGAGGGCGTGCGCCGTTTTGATCCATAGGGCCGCGTCACCACCGTAAATGAGGTCATCGGAACCGGGAGCTACCCCCTGCTGGGCGGAGAGCAGGTTGATGGCGTCATCGAGCATAGCGAGGATGCCGTTGATCACCTGTTCCTGCGGATCGTAAACGGGCTTCAGGTTTTCCTGGCCCTTCAGCGCCTCTGAAAAAGGAATATCTCCAAAGAACATGGTAGCCATTCCGTAGGACTCCGCCATAATGATCTTCGCAATGCCTTCGTAGTAAGAGTCGCCACTCTCCTGGGCTTTGTCGATGACGTTTTGCGCAGAGCGCAGTACACCGGAATAGAGGCCCAGGGTCCAGTAGTTGTTGTAGGTATCTTCTCCGATGACATAATCAGTGAAGCCCAACTGCTGAGCGTCGAAACCCTGGAATTGCTGCAGGATGATGCCCGGTACACGGGCCTGGTTGGCCGATTGGTTGTAAGCGGCTTGAGAAAGCACCTGAGGCAGGATCAGGCTCAGGTCTACATCGGTTTGCCGCGTAGGGTCGATATTGACTTCCGTGATGTCACAGGCACTCAGAGCGCTCATCGCGAACACCAGAAAGATATATTTAAGTTTATTCATGACTGTCTTGTTATGATTAAAAGAAGTTTGAAAAGGCATGGGAAGAGCACCGGGCGGAACCCAGGCTCTTTCCCACACCACTCTCACTGGTTAATTTGTTAGAAAGTGACTTTCAGGCCAAAGTTATAGCTCTTCGTATTCGGCATGTTGAAGTAATCCAGGCCGATACCGTTGCTGGCGCCCGTCAGGTTCGTCTCCGGGTCGATGCCGGGATAGTCCGTATCCAGCCAGAGGTTGCGCCCCGTAAAGGTCAGGGCTGCTCCCTGAACCGGGCTGTTGGCGAACATCCGGGCCGGGAAGTTATAGGACAGCGTCAGCTCCCGCAGGCGGATCCAGCTGGTATCGTAAATGCTCATCTGGCTGATGCCGCCGAAGCCGTAACGAATCCAGTAGTTGATGCCGTTTGCCGGGTCAACGTAGGGTACTGCCTGCGTGTTGGGGGTGCCGTCGGCCAGTACGCCTTCGAAAACTACGGTTTCATCGCGCAGGTCACCGGAAACTTTAGAGGTGCCGAAGTAGTCGATGATACCACAGGTGCCGCACCACATGTCACCGCCCTGGCGGATGTCGATCAGGGCAGACAAGGTTACGCCCTTATAGCTGAACGCATTGCGGATACCGCCGAACCAATCGGGGTTGGGGTCGCCGAGTACGATCTTGCTGGTGCCCAGCACCGGATAACCGTCGGCGCCGATCACGGTATTGCCATTCTCATCCATTTCGAAGGGGTCGCCCCAGATGGCGCCATAAGGCTGTCCGGCTTCCACTACCGACTGAGTGGATACGAAGCCGGCCAGGCCGATCTGCTCAATACCTTCGGCCAGTTCTTCCACATCGTTCTCATAGGCGGTGAAGTTGAAGGTAATGTCCCAGGTGAAGTTCTGGCTGCGCACCGGAGTAAGGTTCAGTACGGCCTCAATACCGGTATTGGTGATCTTACCGGCGTTCTGCGTGATATTGGTAAAGCCGGTAGTGGAAGAGATGTCTACGGCGATGACCTGGTCGACGGACTCGGAGTTGTAGTAGGTCACGTCCAGGCCTACCCGCCCACGCAGGAATTTGAATTCACCACCGATCTCGAAGGTGGTGGTAGATTCCGGCGTCAGCTGCATGTTGCCCAGTAGGGTAGAGCGCTCGAAGGCGTTCACGCCGAAGGAGGGATAGCTGATGCCGGAAATAAAGCCGTCGCCACCGGAAAAGGCGGAACCGAAGTAGTTGGACGTGGCGTATATCGGGGCATCATTACCCACCTTGCCGTAAGAAAGGCGCAGTTTGCCGTAGGGCAGTATGGCGTTGTCCTGCATACCCAGGGCCTCGGTAAAGGCGAAGCCTAAGCTGGCGGAGTAAGACTGGAAGTCATTAGCGTCTTCGGGAAGGGTGGACGACCAGTCGTTGCGGCCCGTCAGGTTGACGAACAGGTAATCGGAAAAGTTCAGGTCAACAGTCGCAAAAACACCCATCAGCCGGCGGCGGGCGATGCTCTCTGCTCCCTGAATGTCCGTGGCGTTGCTGATGTGGTAGAAATTAGGAGCGGCCAGCGTAAAACCATCTGTGCTCTGCGTGACGGCTTCCGTTTCCCAGTAGTTGTGCCCCACTACCGCATTGAGCCCGAATTTGTCGGAAACCTGCTTGTCGAACTGTAGCAAGAGGTCGGAGTTTAGGTCGGTGGAAGATTGGAAGTCCTGGAAGACACTACCTACCCCCCAGAAACCACCACTGTAGTTGGGGTTGATGTCAAAGGCATTATTCCGGCGGTCGGTGAAGTGGTCAAGGCCCAGTTTGTAGGACAGGCTGAGCTCAGGCATGAATTCATACCGGGCCGAAGCATAGCCTATAATACGGTTTACGTTATCCTCGAAGGGGTTCTTGTTGACCGTCCAGTAGGGGTTGTCGTAGATCCCGGCGCGGTAGGAGCGCTGTGCGCCGCCCGGCAGGACGTAGGTGTCGGGGTCGTCGGAGGCTTCCTGGCCGGACTTGCCGTTGCCGATGTCGAAGGTCGGCGTATTGCGCAGCATACCCAGCATTACGCCGCTGAGGTTGGAACCCCGCTGAATGCGGAAGCCGCCGGAATTGACGTAGTTGGCGGAAAGGCCAACGGTCAGCTTATCCGACAGGTCGGCGTCGGCCGTCAGGCGGATGCTGTTGCGTTCCCATTCGGAATTGGGGACGATACCCGTGGAGGCCAAACGGCCGGCGGAGAAGAAGTAGCGTGCCTTGTCGGTTCCACCTCTTACGGAGAGGTTGAGGTCCGTTGTATTACCTGTAACGAAAAAGTCGTAGGGGTCATAAGCCTGTGCCGGTACGCCGTTACCCTGGCCGCTGGGCACGAGGAAGCCATTGCGGTCGAAAAGGTACTGCCCTTCGAAAAATGCGGCTGAGGGAGGAGCATTGGGGTGGTTGGGGTCGTTGGAATATTCCAGGCTGGAAATCGGGGGGCCCCAGCTGAATCCTTCGAAAGTATGCGGCCCACGGTAGGTGGGAACCCCGTTTCTTACCGATCCCTGTGCATAGGTATTCTGGCGTTCCGGCAGCACGTTGGCCTCATCCATCGCGTAGTTGGCCGAGAAGGTGATCTGCGGCTTGCCCTGTGCGCCTTTCTTGGTTGTGATGATCACCGCGCCGTTGGCGGCGCGTACCCCGTAGAGGGCGGTTGCTGCCGGGCCTTTCAATACGGTGATGGACTCCACGTCGTTGGAGTTGATGTCGATGGCGCGGTTGGACTGGTCCACGCCGGCTACGCCGTTGCCGCTTTCGGAGTTATCGATGGGCACCCCGTCGATGACGAAGAGCGGTGAGTTGCTCCGCCCGATGGAGGTGGCGCCCCGGATGCGGATGTTGGAGCTGGCGCCGGGAGAACCGGAGGAGCTGTTGATGAAAACGCCGGCTACTTTGCCGTTCAGGGCGTTGACCACGTTGGTTTCACGCGACTGAACGATCTCGTCGGCATTTACATTCTGTACCGAATAGCCCAGCTTGCGGCGGTTGGACTCCAGGCCCACGGCCGTAACGATGGCCTCGTTGAGCACGACCCCTTCTACCAGGGTTACATCTATGATGTTAGTTGCGCCGATGGCCACTTCCCTGGTCTGGAAACCGGTATAGGAAAACAGAATGGATTCCGCTCCTTCCGGAACGGTAATGGTGTAACTGCCATCGATATCGGTGACGGTCCCCACCTGGGTGTTCTTGACCAGCACACTGGCGCCGATCAGGGCCTCGCCCGTATCGTCCACCACCGTACCGGTGATCGTCCGCTGCGCCAGCAGAGTACCCGCCAGGCAGAGGAATGTTAGCAACAACAGTGAAAGTCTTTTCATAACTAACCAGATTTAAATGAAAGTGAATGTAAAGTGTTAAGTAAATCAGCCCGTCGGGGGCAATAAAAAGCCTTCCTCCCAGCCTCCATTAACAGGCAGGGCAGTAATGAAAATCCATAAAAAACACGCCGGAAGTTGCAGGCCGAAACAGTGGCTTCCGGACTGAGCCGTTTATGGACGATACTTACAGCTGGAACATTTTCCAAGCTATAATTAAGCCGGGCAAATAAATATGTTGTACTTACGGGTGATACGCTGCCGGGTGACAGGTACGAAAAGAAATTAGATTACCGTCGGGTGAGGATTCAAATGACTTCGATGATGAACGGGTTGGGCCAGTGGGCCGCTATTGTTTTCTGCCTTGTTTACAGGCGTATGCTTTCCTTGGCTTTTTGAAGAAGTGTCTCTAAGAAAGCATAAAGTTATATTCTAAAGGTGAATAATCATAAATGATTTAGCAAAAAATATCTTTACTATCCTGCAGCCGACAATAACCCGTTGGAGGCAATCGATTGATTTAGAGTGTTTTAAATTGTGTTCTATGGGCGGTAAAAAAAGAAAAAATCGACTCCGCCGGCCTCGCCGGCCCCTCCTGAATGAGGCCAAAAGAATTTCGTAATTTGGCATCCTGGACTTATGCAGGCCCTGAAAGCCTGCCAAATACATTTAATCACTTCAAGATCCCCTAAATTATGGTACGTTATTTACTATTATGTTTACTCTGCATGGGCCTGATGATGCCCGCCATCGCCCAGGAAAAGGTCAATCCCGAGCTGGTGGAGGCCATCCGGAAGCATGGCCTGGAGCAAAGCCAGGCTATGGAAATCGCCGGATGGGTAGTCGATACCTACGGCCCCCGGCTGACGGGCTCCCCCATGCTGGACAAGGCCACCGAATGGGCCGCCGGCCAGCTCAAGGAATGGGGCCTGGAAAATGTCCACACTGAGGAATGGGGCCCCTTCGGCCGCGGCTGGGAACTGCAGCACTTTGAAATGCACGCTCATTCTCCCAACT
>CAYVVK010000031.1:0-15279 GCA_964454855.1 uncultured Phaeodactylibacter sp.
GCAGGATAAAATGCAGCGCAGGCTGCCCGCCCAGGTTCAGCTCATCGCCGATGCTACGGACCCGAATACGGCAACCACGCTGATCAATTATGCCTCGGCCATCATCGGGGATTACCTCCGGCAGCAGTCCACCATGCAATCCCCTCCGCTACAGATCAGGACGGAGGTGAAGATGCTCTATAACCCCCGGCTGGAGAGCGTATACATGTTCGTACCGGGTGTGATGACCGTTATCCTGATGCTCGTTTCCGCCATGATGACCTCCATCGCCATCACCCGGGAAAAAGAGCTGGGCACCATGGAGGTTCTGCTGGTGTCGCCACTGAAACCCCCGATGATCATCATCGGGAAAGTAATTCCCTACATTCTGCTCGCTTTAGCGAATACGGCGGCCATCCTCCTGTTGGGCACTTTTGTCTTTGGCATGCCGGTGGAAGGCAGCCTGGCGCTGCTCATTGCGGAATGCGTGCTGTTCGTCATCACCTCCCTGGCCCTGGGCATACTGATCTCCACCCGCACGGAGAGCCAGCAGGTGGCCATGCTTATCTCTCTGATGGTGCTCATGCTGCCGACTATTCTGCTCTCGGGTTTCATTTTTCCGATTGAATCCATGCCCAGGGTATTACAGGTGATCAGCAATATCATTCCGGCCAAGTGGTTCATCATCATCATCAAAAACATCATGCTTAAGGGCACGGGCTTCGAGTTTGTTTGGAAAGAAACCCTGATCCTGGCGGGTATGACGCTCTTTTTCATTGGCGCCAGCGTGCGCAACTTTAAAATCCGCTTAGCCTAATGAGAACGATCCTGTTTATCGTCCGCAAAGAGTTTCTGCAAATATTCCGGCATAAGGTCATGCTGCCGCTGATCTTTCTGATGCCTATCATTCAGCTGGTCATCCTGGCTCATGCAGCAGACTACGAGGTGAAGAACATCAACCTGCATATTGTCGACAATGACAAGAGCCTGGCCTCACAGAGGCTGATCGGCAAATTTCAGGCCTCCCGCAATTTCCGGCTGGTGGGCTCTTCCTTTGCCACCTCCGTAGCCTTCGATGAGATACAGCGTGGGGATGCCGGCCTCTTCCTGGAAATACCGCCTCATTTTCAGCGCGATCTGTTGCGGCACAACAGGGCCAGCCTGCAGCTATCGGTAGACGCCATCAATGGGGTGAAGGCGGGCCTTTCCAACGCCTACGCCAATGCCATCATACAGGACTTCAACAATCAGATCCGGGCGGAGTGGGGCTTCCTTACGGCCGCTGCCCCGCAACAGCAACTGGAGATCACCTTTTCAAACTGGTTTAACCCGGAGATGGACTACCAGACCTTTATGGTGCCGGGCATTCTGGTCATCCTGGTCACTCTGATCGGCATGTTCCTTTCCGGCATGAACCTCGTCAAGGAGAAGGAGATCGGCACCATCGAGCAGATCAACGTGACGCCCATACGCAAGCATCAGTTCATCATCGGCAAATTGCTGCCCTTCTGGATCATCGCCCTGGTGGAACTCTCCATCGGCCTGGTGGTGGGCTGGCTGGTTTTCGACATCCCCTTCGAGGGCAGCCTTTGGCTGATATTCGGCTTTGCAGCGCTCTACCTGCTGGTGGTGCTTGGGCTTGGGCTGCTGATATCCACCATCACAGACACCCAGCAGCAGGCCATGTTCATCTCCTGGTTCTTCCTCATCATCTTCATCCTGATGAGCGGCCTGTTCACCCCTATTGAAAGCATGCCGGAATGGGCGCGCGCCATCACCCGCTTCAACCCGGTGGCCTACTTCGTAGACGTCATGCGGATGGTGCTGCTCAAGGGAAGTAGTATTATGGACATCCGCCTGCACATCGGGGTGATGCTGACGGCGGCTTTGCTGGTGAATGGTTTGGCGGTGGTGAATTACCGGAAGACAAATTGAGGAGAGCCACATTCTTCTTCCTGTAAGTAGGGGGATAGAACAATATGACCCAGGCGGGTTTCGCTGCGCTCAACAATTCAACAATATAACCCAGACCCATACCGTACCGGGGCGGGTTTCGCCATGCTCAACAATCTGCCCGGAACACCTGAAAATAAAGCGTTTCAGGCTCTGCTTTCGAAGCAGTATAAGTAATCTAACGTGAGTTCGGGATAAAATTGATGGTAAATCGTTGCAATTGCAGTTCGCTTATGGCAGTTCGCTGTTCGCAGGCCGCAGCGAATGGCAAATAGCGAGCGGCGAATAGCTCCAGAGAGCTACAAGTTTTTGATATTCAAAGGGTTTGATCCCGAACTGACGTTAATCTAAATCTGTCCGGCTACCTACATGGCCATTAATTCTGCCCTCCTCTAAATGTTTCAATTAACGAGATAAATACCCTCTCCCGGCAACAATTCCCCTCCTGCCGGTTTATTATTCATAAGAAATCCCGGCAACAAAACCATTCCGATAAAGCATCGACATGAAAGTACACCTGATCACCGTTGGCGATGAGATCCTTATTGGCCAGGTCGTGGACACCAACTCTGCCTGGATGGCCCGGCAGCTTAACCTGGCGGGCGCCCGGATAGTAGGCATTACTACCGTCGGCGATGATGATGAAGACATCAGAAAATCCCTGGCCGAGGCGCTGAAAGAAGCTGATGCCGTACTGATGACCGGCGGCCTTGGGCCTACCAAGGATGACATTACCAAGAAGGCGCTGGCGCAGTTCTTCGGCGTCGAGATGGTATTTCACGAGCCTACCTGGAAGCGCATCAACCGCTTTTTCGAACACCTGGGCCGCAGCACTACCGCCGCCCACCGGCAGCAGTGCTATATGCCTGACAACGCCATCCTATTGCACAATAAGATGGGCACTGCTCCCGGAATGTGGTTCGAGCACGAAGGGAAGATCATCATTTCCATGCCGGGCGTACCCTATGAAATGGAGTACCTGGTAGAACACGAGGCCATTCCCCGGCTGAAGGAATATTTTCCTGGCCAGCCCATTGCTCACCGGACCATACTTACTGCCGGGGAGGGAGAGTCCAGGATCGCCGAAAAGCTGGAAAGCATCGAGGAAGAGCTACCCTCACACATCAAGCTGGCCTATCTGCCCAACCTGGGCCAGGTGAGGATCAGGCTTTCTGCTACCGGCCCAGACGAAGCAGCCCTCAGCCGCGAATTGGACCACTACGCCGAACTGGTTAAAGAACGCCTCGACGGCCTCATCTTCGGTTATGAAACCGACCGCCTGGAAGCCGCCGTGGGCCGCATTTTACAGGAGCAGGGCAAAATGCTGGTTACGGCCGAAAGCTGCACCGGAGGATATCTGGCCCACCTCATTACCTCTGTGCCGGGCTCTTCCAGTTATTTCAAGGGCAGCATCGTCGCCTATGCCAATGAAGTAAAAACAAAGCAGTTGAAGGTAAAGCCAGAGACCATCGAAGCCCATGGAGCGGTGAGCGAGCAAACGGTAATTGAAATGGTGAAAGGCGCCATAAGCCTGCTGAATGCGGATGTCGCCATTGCCATCTCCGGGGTAGCCGGCCCGGGTGGCGGGACGCCCGAAAAACCGGTGGGCACCATCTGGATAGCCGTTGGAGACGGAGAGCGGATAATCAGCCGAAGGATATACGCCGGAAAAGACCGGATGAAAAACATTGAGTATGCTTCTGCCCATGCGCTCAATTTCGTCCGCCAGTTCCTCCTGCAGATGCAGGAAGCGGCCTGAAAACAGCTGAAAACAGCCGGATTAACGAACAATAGTATCGGCCTGCTATTTGTATTAGCGGGATAATTCGGCTAATTTTGCAGTCTGTTACGGAAAAGCCTCAGGCTATCATCTGAGAAATAGCCTGCCAGATAATAACCAAATAACAAACCAACAGCAGTATGGCTCAAGTTGAACTGATCATGCCTAAAATGGGCGAGAGTATTATGGAGGCCACCATTCTCAAATGGGTAAAGAATGTGGGCGATAAGGTGGAGGAAGACGAAACCGTCCTGGAAATTGCCACCGACAAAGTAGATTCGGAAGTACCCTCTCCCGTGAGCGGCACCATCCAGAAGCTGCTCTACGAGGAAAATGAAACCGTCGAGATCGGCAAGCCCATTGCCATCATAGCTACCGAAGGGGAGGAAGCAGAACCCCAGGCCAGCCCTGCTGGTGCAGAAGAAACGGGAAAGAGTGCCGAAAGCCAATCGGAAAACGGCCAGGAGCAACGTGCACAAAAAGCCGAAAAAGAACCCGTGCCCGCTACCGCCGGCGTAGAAAGAAGTGGCAGTACCGGCAACCGCTTTTACTCGCCTCTCGTGCGCACCATCGCTGAAAAGGAGAATATCAGCATGGAGGAACTGGAGTCTATTGACGGCTCCGGCATGCAGGGAAGAGTAACCAAAAAAGACATTCTGGCCTACGTGGAGCAAAGGGAAGAAGCGCCACAGCCCAGCGCCCAGCCAAAAGCCGAACCCCAGCCTCAAGCCAAGCCTTCGGAAACGCCCGTACCCCCGGCTCAGCCCGTCCGCCAGCCCGCAGGCACCACGGAAGGCAATGTAGAGATCATAGAAATGGGCCGCATGCGCAAGCTCATCGCCGAGCACATGTCCAACTCGAAAAAAACCTCTCCCCACGTCACCTCCTTTGTAGAAGTAGATGTGACCCATATCGTCAACTGGCGCAACCGGGTGAAGCGATCCTTCCAGGAACGCTACGGAGAAAAGATCACTTTCACCCCCATCTTTATCGAGGCGGTAGCGAAGGCGATCCGGGATTTTCCCATGATCAACATCTCGGTGGATGGCGCCAGGATCATCCGGAAAAAAAACATCAATATAGGGATGGCTGCTGCCCTGCCCAGCGGCAATCTCATCGTGCCGGTCATCAGGAATGCCGACCACCTTAACCTGCTTGGCATTACTAAAAAGGTCAATGACCTGGCCGGCCGGGCCCGGGAAAACAAACTCAAGCCCGAGGAAATACAGGACGGCACCTTTACCCTGACCAACGTGGGCACTTTCGGCAACGTGATGGGCACGCCCATCATCAACCAGCCGCAGGTGGCCATTCTGGCTACCGGCGCCATCCGTAAAAAACCGGCAGTAGTGGAAACCGAATTCGGCGACCTGGTCGCTGTACGCCACATGATGTTTTTATCCTTATCTTACGACCATCGCGTAGTGGACGGTTACCTTGGCGGTTCCTTCCTGCGCCGGGTGGGAGACTACCTCGAGCAGTTTGACCACAAACAAGAAATTTAGCACAGTGGGGGAGGAGAACTCCCCTCCCTATTCCCAAAGGAGTGCGCTATGAGATATTTGATTTCCTTATTACTGGCTGTCTTTTGCCTGGCATCGGGCCCGTCACAAAGTGCCAGAAAGCAAGAGGCCAAAGAATACTTTTTTCACCAGCATTATGCGGATGCCCTCGCTGTGCTCAGCGGCGCGCGGGAGCTGGCCAAAAGTGATCAGGAAGCGAGGTTTCTCCTGGCCGCCTGCCACTATCACCTCAATCAGCTGGAAAATGCCCGGCAACTTTTCCAGGAAGCCATAAGTACCGAAAAAGCCCCCTACCCGGAATGCTGGCTGTATATGGGTAAGATCCATCATGCCATGCACCAGTTCAACAAAGCGGCAGGCTACTACAAAGACTATCTCCGGCAGATCAAGGCCAGCCATCCCAACCGGCAAATGGTATGGGATGACATAAGGCGCTGCGCCCGAGGCCTCAGCCTGCAGTACATGCCTTCGGTTGCCGTGGCGGAAAATATGGGCAGTTCCGTCAATACGCCTCAGGATGAATTTGGCCCTATCGTCAGCCCCAACTTTGGCAACAAGCTATACTTTTCCTCCATCCGGCCCGGCAACATCGGTGGGCGCCGCGACAAATCAGGCAAACCCGACAGCCGCCTGGGCTCCTTTTGCAGCGATATGTTCACCTGTAAAATGGTGGGCACTCAGGCCTGGGGTGAGGTGAAGGCCCTTCACCACCTGCTCAACAGCCCCCAACACGATGTGCTGTTAGACTTCAACGGGGATGGCTCGGTGCTTTATTACTTCAAGGGCCGGGAGCCCTCCCAGGGGCAGATATACATGGATACTTTTCAGAAAGTGGAGGAACGCCGCCTGAGTTCCGACCCATTCCGCGGGCCGGTCAACCCGGCCATAGGAGACGGCACGCCCCATTTCGTCAACGACACCCTGGTGTACTTCTCCAGCCGCCGCCCCGGTGGATATGGTGGGCTCGACCTGTATTACACTACTTTCTCCGCAGGGCGATGGGCCGCTCCCAAAAACCTGGGGGATGTGGTCAACACGCCTTATGATGAGTCCACTCCTTTCCTGGCCCGCGATGGGAAAACGCTCTATTTCAGCTCCAACCACCCACAGAGAAGCATGGGAGGGCTGGATGTGCTGAAAACCGTATACAATAGCCGCTCCGGCAGATGGACCGAGCCGGAGAATGTGGGCATGCCGGTCAATTCCGCCGGCGATGACGCCTACTTCCGCATTGCCAAAGATGGCTTTACCGCTTTTTTCTCCTCTTCCCGCAAGGACGGCTTGGGCCAAAGAGACCTGTACATCGCCTATTTTCACGATTTCCTTCCCGAAATGGAGCTGCCGGTAGTATACCAGCGCCCTCCCGCTGAGGCCGCTCCGCCGAAAGTAGAAGAGATGGTTTCCGCTCCCCGGCAGGGGCTGGCCCAGTCTCCCGGCAATAATGGCCAGGCACCCCGCACAACCGAAAGTGGCGGCAACTCCTCCAATTCATTTGCTCCCTCCTACTTTGACAACAGTGCTCCGCGACTGGATAAACCCACAGAAGAAAAACTAAGCAGATCGCTTCCCTGCTCAAGGATAATCCTGGCATGTCTCTCATCATCACCGCTTATAATGCCGAAGAAAAACCCCTGGCACAGCGGCTTTTTTCAGGCATACAACTGGCCGAACAGGCCGCCGCTTTCCTGATCCGGGAGCAGGTAGGCGAAAGCCAGATATTTATGCGCAGTGGCGGTGTGGCTCCGGGAGGCCTGAAGCCCTCCGCCCTTTACAGCCTGGAATATTCCTTTAAAAAACCGGAGGACGGCTACGCGGAAGCGCTCGTCGTACCCAATCTGGAGTCCGGCCTGTCTTCAGCAGTGCCTCAGCACCCCATCAATAGAAACTTGCTTTACAAGGTACAGGTATCGTCCCTCAGCGGAGCCTTTCGCGGTTCCCTGCTCGATCAATTTCCCGGCCCTATGGTGGAAAAAGTGCCCAACCTACCCTATTACCGATATACGCTTGGCGCATTTTCACGGTATGCTGAAGCGGAAGCTTTCCGACAAACGCTCATCGATGCCGGGCAGCGCAGCGCCTATGTGGTGGCTTATATTTACGGACTTCGGGCCGGCCGTATGATGGCCAGGCGCCACATCATCCATTTTCCGGACCTGAAACATTATGCCGACTGAGCCCACTCCAAAGGAGAAAAGCATCCGTCATCATCATTTTTGCCCAGGTCTGATAAAAAGCTTGTATTTTAAGCGGCCGGCTTTTCCGGCCTCGTGTCCGAAAGTAGCAGGCAGTGTAAAATTTTACTTCTGAAAGGCCGGCGACGGCAGTGGTAGAAGCGATTTTAATTACTTGACATGAAGACTATAGAATTCTTGCGTGAAGGGCTAAGAAACCTGAAGACAGTAGGCACTGTGGCCCGCAGCTCCAGGCACCTCTGTAAAGGTATGATCAAACATGTGAACTTTAATGATGCCCGGCTCATTGTGGAGCTGGGAGCCGGCGACGGCGTCATCACCAAACACATCCTCCGGCAGATGCATCCCGACGCCCGGCTGCTGGCCTTTGAAGTCCACCCCCGCTTTTGCCAAAGCCTGCGCCGCATAAAAGACAAGCGCCTCATCGTCGTGGAGGATTCCGCAGAAAAGCTCGATAAATACCTGGAACAGATCGGCGCTTCGGAAATTGACTTCGTCATTTCAGCCATCCCCTTTGTGGCCCTGCCCAAAGAACTGGGCTACAGTATTGTCGGGGAATGCCACAAGCACCTCCGCCAAAGCGGCTTGTATATACAGGTGCATTACTCCCTGCTGGTACGGCATATTTACGAGGATATTTTTGGAAATGTAGATATCAACTTTGTGCCGCTCAATGTTCCGCCTGCCTTTGTACTGGTAAGCCAGAAGCGGTGATCACTCTTTCATCTCACGGGCGAAGAGCACGCGATAGCTCCTCCCTATGGGCAGGCATTTTTCTCCAAGCTGGACTTCGGTGGCAGAATAAGCGCTGACCTTATCCCTGGCCACCAGAAAGGACCGGTGAATCCGGATCAGCGAAGCGAAGTTGAGCGCTTGCTCCAGCTCTCCGATCTGAAATTGAGTTATGATCTCTTTCTCCAGGGTTACGATGCGCACATATTCCTTCAGGCTTTCCACATAAAGTATTTCGTCCAGATAGACTTTTTCCCGCCGTTTGTTGACATTAAAAAAGCGATAAGGCCTTTCCGCCGCTTCCCGGGCCGGTACAGTAGCCTGAGGTTTGCGTACCTTGTCTACTGCCTGAAGAAAACGGCTGAACTCTATCGGCTTGAGCAGGTAGTCCACTACATTCAGCTCATAACCCTTCAGGGCATACTGATGGTAGGCGGTAGTAAGGATGACGGGAGGTGGCTGCGAAAGAGCGCGCAGGAAGTCCAGCCCTTTGAGCTTTGGCAGGTGGATGTCGAGAAAGAGCAGGCCGATATCTTCCTGCTTCAGGACTTCCATGGCGTAAATGGCATCGGTGCAGGTAGCGACATGCTCCAGGAAAGGCACCTGCCCGATATAGTCCTCCAGGATCTCGGCAGCAATGGGTTCATCTTCGACGATGAGGCATTTTAAAGGAAGCATAAATTATGGAAGTTTTACATTCAGCTCAGCAATATACTGCCCGTTTTGCGGGCCGGTTTCCAGCCGGTAACGCCCGGGGTAAAGCAATTCCAGTTGCCGCTCCAGGTTCTGCAGGCCAATACCGCCGCCGTTACTCATTTCTTCATCAAAAGTATTGGCCACTTTGAGTGTTAAAGCCCCATCCTTCAGGCACAGCTGCAGGCGTATCTGGCATTCGAAACGCGATTCACTGGAACCGTGCTTGAAGGCATTTTCCACCAGCGGCAACAACAATTTCGTGGATGTCAACAAGGATGGCTGGGACGATATCTTCATCTCCAACGGGCCGGGCAACCGCCAGGATAATATGCTCTATCTCAATCGGGGAGACGGCGCCTTCGAGGCCGTCACTTCCGGAGACATCGTCAGCGACAACAGCTCCTCCGACGGCGCTACCTTCGCCGACGCGGACAATGACGGCGACCTCGATGCCTTCGTCGTCACCTGGTATGGCCAGCCCGATTACTTCTATCTCAACGACGGCAGCGGCAACTTCACCCGGCAAATGATCCCCGGCGCTACCGGCACTTATTCCGAAACGGCAAGCTGGGGGGATTACGATGGGGACGGCCTGGTAGACCTCTTTATTACCGTTTCAGATGGCGATAAGCGCAACCTGCTGTACCGCAACCTGGGGGAAGGCCAACTGGAAAAGGTAGCCCCCGAAGGCTGGCTCGCCGATGCCCATTTCTCCCGTTCGGTACAATGGACCGACTACGACAAGGACGGCGACCCCGACCTCTTCGTTTCCAATGAGAATAACCAGCCCAACGCCCTTTACCGCAATGATGGCCCGCAGGGGTTTACCGCCCTTACCGGAAACGCCATCGTACAGGCTCCCCACCGCTCCTCCACGGGCAGCAGCTGGGCGGATGTGGATAAC
The DNA here is from genome assembly GCA_964454855.1 of uncultured Phaeodactylibacter sp. Classification (GTDB taxonomy): domain Bacteria; phylum Bacteroidota; class Bacteroidia; order Chitinophagales; family Saprospiraceae; genus CAYVVK01. The sequence continues at coordinate 9,760 of CAYVVK010000031.1, forward strand.
GACGGCGGCCTCGACCTCTTTGTGGCCAACTATAACCAGAACAACCAGCTTTTCCTCAACCTGGGCAACGGCAACTTCGAAGCGGTGTCCGAAGGCGCTATCGTCTCCGACGGCGGCCATTCCTTTGGCAGCACCTTCGCTGATATAGACAACGACGGCGACCTCGACCTCTTCGTGGCCAACGGCTTTGGCCCGGCTACGGGAGTGGAGAATTTTCTCTACATCAATCGGGGAGATGGTACTTTCGAAAGAGATGAACAAAGCATCCTGGATATTTTCGTCAGGCTCTGCCTGGAAAATGGCAGTGAGGTGGAAACAAAGTTCGACACCGGTTCCGGCTTTGAATTGCTGCTCATTAACCAGCCTTTTCTGGAGTTGAACAAAGACGAACAGGCCACCATCGATTCTACCGGCGTACTGGAACTACCCGCTACTACCTTTAGCCTGTGCAGCGCGCCCGGCCAAAAATTCACCTCGAGGCGTACCCTATCGAAGCCTACCCTGATCTACGAAGCATTGGTGGGGAGCGGCATATTTAAAGAACAGCCTGTGCTCATTGACATTCCCAAGAAAAGGATGATCATTTATCCGTAGAGGTGATTGTCGACCATAGTTTCCTGAACCTGGTAGGTGGAAAAGCGCTGATCCCGAACCGCTGCTTCGATGGCCTGTTATACGTGCACCGCATTTCGCCACCGGATTTTGAATAATGTCGGAAAACGCTGTAGATGTAACCCTCATTACGTTAATCAATTAGCAATATTTGTAACTTTATCGGCCACCAAAACCCATAACTTACTATGAAAAGAGTAACCGGCATAGGCGGCCTGTTCTTCAAAGCAAAAGACCCGAAAGCCCTGCAGGCCTGGTACCAGAAACACCTCGGCCTGCCCGTCACAGAAGATGGCTATGTCGTATTCGAATGGGGAAGTAAGGGCCATTCCGGATTTACCGTCTGGAGCGCTTTCCCGGAAGATACCCAATACTACGCCCCCAGCGACAAGCCATTCATGTTCAATTACCGGGTCGACGACCTGGACGCCCTGCTAAAAGTGCTGGAAGAAGAAGGCGTGGAGATCGTCGGCGAGCCCGAAACCTACGATTACGGCAAGTTCGGCTGGATCATGGACCCCGAAGGCAATAAGATAGAACTTTGGGAGCCCAATGATGAGGAATACCGAAAACTCAACAAACTCGACTGAAAATAAAAACCACCCGGCTATGAAAACCTACCTGTCAAGCCTGTTAGCCCTGCTTCTGCTGTTTTCCTGCCAATCCCCGGAAACGGATGGATCGGAAAGCGGCCTTTCTGTTTTTACCGGTGAGGAAAGCGCTGTGCGCGAAGCGAACCGAATGTTTGATGCCATTGGAGGCAAAGAAGCCTGGGCGGCTCTGCGTGCGCTCTATGTGAAGGCCATCCATGAGCAGCCCAACCTGGAGCAACCGTACCAGAGCGAGATCTGGCGGGACATGGAGGACTTCCGCATTCGGATTGAACAACAAAGCCCGGAATTTCACCGCCGTGCATTTTTTAATGAAGAAGGGGGCTGGATCGAGTATGTGGATCAGGACTCCGCCCGGCAGCTGAGCCCCGAAGCGGCCGATGGCTGGCGCTATGGCAATGCGCATAATGTTTATGTCCTCCTTCACCGGCTGGCACAGGCCGGCCGGTACAAAGTACGGCAGACGACAGAAGGGCGTTTACAATTTTACCAGGATACTACCTTCCTCTGTGCTTTCGAAACAGATGACCAGGGCCGGCCAGCCATATTCATCACCCACAGTATGGAAGGCGAAGAACAGGTGACTCACTTCACCCGCTTCGACACCACCGAAGGCCTCGTCCATTCCGCCGCCGGTGGCCCGGCAGACGGCAGCTTTACTTATCAAACGAAAGAGTGGATTCCTTCAGCGAAGCCCCTGGAGGAGGCGTTCGAAGGCGTAGGATTCAAATATCAGTAAACGTGAGGCAGGATTGCTTGTTATTCCAGTAATAAAACTGTCGAACCATGAGAGCCTTTTTCTTCCTCCTGCTTCCCTTATTCCTCCTGAGCTGCGGCAAGGTCAACCCCCCGGTGCAGGTATTCAAACCTTCCGAACTCCCTCTGGACAAGATCAAACTCCCTGAGGGCTTCAAAATAGAACTCTTCGCCGAAGGAGTGAAAAACGCCCGCTCCCTGGAGCTTTCCCCCAGCGGCACCCTCTTCGTCGGCACCCGGGGAGAAGATAAGGTGTACGCGCTGCGGGACACCAATGCCGACTTCCGCGCCGATGAGATCATCACCATCGCCGAAGGCCTTAATACTCCCAATGGCGTCGCGTTCCGGGATGGCGACTTATATGTTGCTGAAATAAACCGCATTCTGCGTTTCGAAAATATCGAAGCACAGCTCGACAACCCACCCGACCCGGTGGTAGTCTTCGATGACTATCCCACCGAAACCCATCACGGCTGGAAATTCATCGATTTCGGGCCGGATGGCAAGCTTTATGTACCGGTAGGCGCGCCCTGCAACATCTGCGAATCCGAGGATGAGATCTTCGCCTCCATCACCCGCCTCGACCCCGATGGGACGAACATGGAGATCGTCCACCGCGGCATTCGCAACACCGTCGGCTTTGCCTGGCACCCGGAAACCGGCCATCTGTGGTTCACGGACAATGGACGCGACTGGATGGGCGACGACCAGCCTCCCTGCGAGCTCAACCACGCCCCGGAAGAAGGCCTGCACTTCGGCTACCCCTACTGCCATGGCGGCGATATCCCGGACCCGGAGTTCGGCGACAAGCGTTCCTGCGATGAATTCAGCGATCCGGCTCAAAACCTGGGCCCGCACGTCGCGCCCCTCGGTATGGAATTCTATACGGCACAGCAATTCCCCGCTGAGTACCGCGGCGATGTCTTCATTGCCGAGCACGGTTCCTGGAACCGCAGCAAAAAGATCGGCTACCGCATCACCATGGTGGAGATCGATGAGCACAATAATGCCTCCGGCTACAAACCCTTCGCGGAGGGCTGGCTGGACGATGGCGATGTATGGGGCAGGCCGGTTGACATTGAACTCTTACCCGACGGCTCCATGCTGGTATCTGATGATTTTGCGGATGCCATCTACCGGATCTATTACGACAGGTAAGTAGGCGGACAGATTTAGTTTACTTATACTGCTTCGAAAGCAGAGCCTGAAACGCTTTATTTTCAGGCGTTCCGGGCAGATTGTTACATTGTTGAATTGTTATATTGTTCTGTCCACATACTTAAAAAGAAGCCACTCTCTGAAGGTAGAGCGGCTTTTTTAAAGTCTCCTTTTTTAATGCTGTCGATGGGCCTGAACGGGCATAGCTTCCTGAATGGCGGCCATAAACTCCCGTTGAATGCTTTTGGTTTTATCTTTGGCGTACCACTTCTGGGCAGCCGCCACCAGTTCCTGATAGCGCTTTTTCTTCTCTTCCTTATCCTGCATGTTGGCCAAATCTGCCCGGGCGCTCATCACCATGTCCTGTACTTCCTTTGGGCGGGGCCCCCAACTGCCCATCACTTCCAGGGTACCGGCATTCAGCAGGATCACTTTGGGGATGGAGCGGCCGCCGTTGGTCAGAAAGGCATCCATGATCTCCGGGTGTTCATCCCGGAGGATGAGCTTCAGCTCGGCATTTTCAGAAGCCTGCGCCATCTTCTCCAGCACGGGTAGTATCTGTGCTGCATCTCCACACCAGGCTTCGGTAAGTGTCAGCCAGATCATGGGGTGTTTGTTTTTACGGACTTGGAACTGTATGTCTTCCAGCAGGCGGATGGTTTTTTCCAACCGTTTCATACGGGCCACGTTCAGCTGGGTGTAATGCAGCATGGCCTGGCTGTGGTTCTCCCCGGTAGTCTTGCCGAGCTCCAGTAATTGATCTGTCAGTAAGCGATAATCCTCATAGGATAGGGCATTGTCCACCACTTCCCGGCTAATATTTTTCATGTGGGTATTGCTTTTATTTATCAAAATGCCGGGTGGCGGCCTTTTGTTTGCTGAGCGGAGGGATTAGCGCCATCAATTGTCGCAGGCTGGCCTTATTCTCTTCCAGGTGGATGGCGTCGAGCACGCCATCCTTTTCGCGTTCGGTGATGTGGAAAGAAATGGAAGCCTCCAGTTTGTTCTCTTCGGAAGGGCGGTAGAGGAAGCGGATCACCTTAAACTTCTCTTTTCCCAGCAGGTCGTAAATGTAGCCCAGGCTGGTATCGTGCTCAAATTCCTGTTTGGCCAGTATCTTGCCCGCAATTCCGAGGGGGTTGATCAGGGACTCGATCACTCCCTGCTCGCCACTGGGGCTGATGCGTTCGATCTTCTCGGAGCTGCTGATCTGCAGCAATATCACTCCGCTGGTATTTTTCAGTATCCAGTCGCGATACACCTGAATGAAGCGGGTGGCGGAAAGAATGCCGTAGTTGTCGAGAAAACCGGCATCCATCACTTCTACTCCGGGCCGGCTGGGCAGGTGGACGTTGGGTAGAATGTACGGGTAGGTGGCGTTCATTCGCAGGGCGGTCAGAAAGCGCAGCCGGGCAGCGTCCTGTTCTTTGAACATCCACTGGAAATCCACGGCATCCACTTCTACGGTATTGGGGTAGGCCTGCCCCACCGGCGGCACCATCATGTAGGAAACGCCCTGCGGAGAAATGATCATTCTCCGGGCATCATTGACGATGGAGGGCGTGAGGAAAAGCATGGGAATGAGGGCCTGCTGTTCTGCCTCCCGGTAGTCTGCAATGGTTTTGTCCATTACCCGGCCGGTATTTTCGTTGAGCTGCTGTTCGAAAATGTAGCCCCGGTCCTTATGGTAGGTTTTTCCCTGTGCTTCGAAAGTTGCCCAGGGTAGAAAGAGGTCATTGGAGACGATGGTAAAGGCCACGGAATTGAGCAGGTCTTTGGTAATGTTGTCAATAGGCTGCCGCCCGTACAGTTTGACGGGCTCCCCCAACTGTTGCCGGAGGTACAGTTCCCGTAAATAGGCCATGCCCAGCATGCCTCCGGAGGCGCCGGTGATCAGCACCGTATGGCCCAGCAATCTGCCGTTCAGCAGGCTATCGGCCGTTTGTACCACCTGCATTGTCCAGCCTGCCGATTTAAGCCCGCCGCCGCTGACCGCCAGGATGACCATCTTAGGCAGCGGCTGGCCGGCCGGCGCCACCCGTTCCCGCCAGTTTCCGAGGATCTCTCTGGTAGCTTTTTTGTCTTCCTCGATCTGGCCGGACTGGCAGACGCCCTGCAGGTTCTCTACCGTATATTCTGCTGCCGGCGCATCGTAGTCCATCCCATAGGCTTTGTTTTGATGGTTAAAAGCATCGAAGCGGGTGATATAGTTGATCAGCAGCAGCGCCAGTATGATCACCGTAACGCGCCATTCGTTAAACCAATAGGTGAGGGCTCCGACAATGGCCGCCAGCACACTGGCCAGGATAAACAGGCTGGCGCCTGCCGGGATACGGAACATGGGATAATCGATAAGGTAGCCCAGAGCAAGCAGCACCATCAT
>CAYVVK010000031.1:15289-19863 GCA_964454855.1 uncultured Phaeodactylibacter sp.
CTCAGCAGTTGCAGGATGAGGGCATTGAGGTGGTTCTGTTTAAAAATGCCCATCAGCAGGCTGCTGTCGTAATGAGCTACGCTCCGCACCAGGCGGGGCTGCAGGCTTTCGCTGAGGTAGGTGCTTACCTTCCAGCGGGTGGTGTCCTGCTTGATGTACTCTATGTCCACGCGGGCGCGGCCCGGAGAAAAGTTCTTTGCCTGGTGGGGAGGCTTCGCCCCTCCGGTATCGTAGTGAGAAATGTCTTTGTTGGTAAATTGGAAATATAACGAATAGAGCAGGACGAGCGTGAGGGCTCCCGCCAGCACCCCCAGGCAATTTGCCAGTATGACCATAAAACCCAGGCCTTCATAATACCGCTGGAAATGGGCCATCAGGCCCAGGTAAAACACAAAAAACAGCAGTGGCAGCAGCAGGTTATTGATCACAAATTTGGTGAAAGGCCGCGACAGAGAGGCCAGAAAAGGAAAATGATGAGAACTCAGCAGGTATAGCGTCAGGTTCCAGCTCAAAAAAAAGCTGCCGAATGCCAGCCCGATAAAGAAAAAACTCAGGAAGTTGACCTGCCCCAGGTACTCGGGGTCGAGAAAAAGGTACTGAAAACCCAGCTTGCGGCCCAGTGCTCCCGACAACAGCAATGCAAACATCACCCAGGTGGCCAGCAACAGGAGGTTACTGCGCAGGTGCAGGATGAAAAGCTGCACCGGAAAAGAATAATATATGCCGTGCCACCATCGTTTCATGGTACTCAAAAAAAGTTTTAACCCTGTAAAGTATAAGGGAGCCCCGGGTGTGTGTTTTCAGGATAGGAATTTTTTTACGACAACCGCGTTCTTTATTTAAACGAATTACAGGCCTTGTTTTGTTGCCAGCACGTGTGGAATACTGTGGTAATATATTCCGTGCCGGCTGCTTTCGGCCCCGGTGGTCGCCTCTTTGTCAAAAGCCACCGCCCTTTGAAAATACGCTGACGGCTTTTCCTTCGTTACTTTACAAGTAATTCATAACAATGATCCGGAGAATTTATCTCGTATTGATAATGGCCGCCGCTTTTGCCGGCTGCCAGAGCGGTGTAGAAAAAGTGGAGGCTGTAGATAACTACGGGTACACCGAAAAATACACCCGTAGCAAGACGGACTTCGCCAAACAGGGCCTGTATGAAAAGTTTGATTCCTCGGGCCAGATCGTGGAAAGCGCCCATTATGCCAATGATACCCTCGACGGCTTCCGGGTGCTCTACTTTGAAAACGGAGATACCCAGATCGTGGAAAGCCACCGCATGGGACAGTTCGACGGGCCCTTCAGGGCTTACTACGAAAATGGCGTATTGGAACTGGAAGGCCAGTACCTGGCCAATGAGATGACGGGCCAGTGGAAGCGCTACTACGATAGCGGCGAGTTGATGGAAGTGGTTACCTTTGCAGAAAATGCCGAGAACGGCCCCTTTGTGGAGTACTACAGGAACGGCAACAAAAAAGCAGAGGGCACCTACCGCAATGGCGATAACGAACACGGCCTGCTCAAACTGTACAACGAAACCGGCGAAATGGTGCGCACCATGAACTGCGAAATGGGCATCTGCCGCACCATGTGGGCGGCGGAGTCCGAAAAAGATAAGGAGGATGCCGAGGCTTCTTCCGGCGATGGGAGCGGCTGAGTTTTTCACCACAAAGCCACCAAGACACTAAGGGCCATGTACCTTTTTCTTTCGCTTAGTCCATGCTTTGTGTCTTTGAGCCTTTGTGGCAAACAGAAAGCCCGCCAGGGCTAAACCTTACAAGCATGCAAAGACAACTACTCTCTGCCTCTCTATTCAGAGGCCTGCAAATAGCGAAAAGCGAAAAGCGAACGGCTGTAAAAGCCAATGCCGCCTGGTATAATCCACTGCTTTTTATCTTAATGCTCTCGTCCTTTGAGTCTGCCGCCCAGATCGGCGGCCTCAACACCTACGAGTTCCTCAACCTCTCGCCTTCGGCCCGCGTCTCCGCCCTGGGGGGCAACCTCATCACGGTGCGCGACGACGACGCCAACCTGGCCGTGGCCAACCCCGCCCTGCTCAACCCGGCCATGCACCAGCAGCTGGCCTTCAACCACAGCTTCCTCCTGGCCGGCATCAGCCACGGCTACGCCAGCTACGCCCACCACCTCGACGGGCCCGGCCTCAGCGCTTACGCCGGCGTGCAATATGTAAGCTACGGAGAGTTCAAACAGACGGATGAGTTCGGCCAAACCAACGGCACCTTCAATGCCGCGGAATACGCCATCAACCTGGGCCTGGGCAAACAGCTGTACGAACGCCTCGCCCTGGGCGCCAACGCCCGCTTCATCACCTCCCAGCTGGAAGGCTACAATTCCCTGGGCCTGGCTACCGACCTGGCGGCCCTCTACTTCGATACTTCCAGCAATTTTACCGCCACCATGGTATTTAAGAATATCGGTACGCAGATCACCTCCTTCGAGGAAGGCAATAACGAACCCCTTCCCTTCGAGATACAGGTGGGCATTTCAAAGCGGCTGCGCTACCTGCCCTTCCGCTTTTCCATCATCTACCGCCACCTCAACCGCTGGAACATTCTCTACGACGACCCCAATGCCGAACCTTCCACCCTCTTTTTCGGAGAGGTGGATACCGAGCGCAGCCAAAGCAGCATCTGGTTCGACAACTTATTCCGCCACTTCGTCTTCAACGGCGAGTTCCTCTTCGGCAAAAAGGAGAACTTCCGCCTGCGCTTCGGTTACAACCACTTCATGCGCAAAGAGCTGTCCGTAGACAACTTCGGCAGCCTGGCGGGCTTCTCCTTCGGCGCCGGCATCAAGGTCAACCGCTTCCGCATCGACTACGGGCATACGGCCTACCACCTGGCGGGCGGGCTGAACCATTTGAGTATTTCTACTAATTTGCAGGAGTTTAAGCGATAGTTTATCCAAGAAAAATGATCAGCGGGCATACAGGAGAGTGGCAAACACGGAGCATGCCACAATTTTAATTGCCGTTGTGGCCTTTAATGCAACTATTTTCTTCTATTTTTATGTTACAAATGAAAAACGAATGCCGTGCAGAGAATTACAGTAGAACTACTCAACGATAATGCCTTAGCTCTTTTGCAACAACTAGAACGCTTAAATATCTTGCGTCTTGTAAGTACAAAAAGCCAAGTCCAGGAAACCCAGCGCCAATGGGCAGGCAGCCTTTCCAAAGAAACGGCAATAAAAATGCTCGAGTATACTGAAAAAAGCCGCGATGAATGGGAACGCAATTTCTGATAGACACTAACGCCGCAATTGAATTTCTCGGCGGCCTTTTACCAGATTCGGGAAGCGTTTGGCTTCAAAAAATCATCAATCTCAACGCACATCACATTTCTGTCATTAATCACATAGAGTTACTGGGTTATGCCGGATCTTAAGACGAATTAAAAACGCTAGAAGAATTTGTAAATTCCTCAAATGTCTTGCCTCTATCCGAAACGGTCGTCCAAAAAACGATCAGCATCAGAAGGAATCACAAAGTAAAATTACCGGATGCTATAATTGCGGCTACTGCTATTTCTTATGAGCTCACTTTAATCACTCGCAATACCTCAGATTTTGATAGGATCGATGGATTAGCCTTTGTGAATGCACATGACAAATAACATCATTTCTGCACACAAGGAAAAGTACGAGACCCTGTCATTATTTATTTTTTTGCACTAAAACGGCTACTCCTGAAAGAACCGGTTCTTCTTCTCCGAAATGCCCCAAATTCCCAGTAACGCACAGGGCAAGGCCGACTCCTCCGGCCGGCGAATATAATCCCAGGCCAGCACAAAACAGCTGTCTTCCAATACCACCACCCCGGAAGAAGAAGCCGCCAGCTTTTCTAAAGCCGCCCGCTCGCAGGCATTGGCATCGGTATCCGGCTCATCGGCCAGGGTGAAAATGCCCAGCATCAGCAGGGCGAAGGCCAGATACCCATATTTCATCCTTCCGGAAAATGCGCGAATGATCATCCAGCCCGACAACCCCCAGAAGTAGAACAGGGCCAGCAAAACGGGCGAAAGCGTATCCCGCCGGATGATCAGCGGGCGGTACTCCCGGTAGCCCCCCAGCGGCAGCAGCAGGATGTAAAACAGGCTGAACAGGCCGATCCACAACAAGATGCTCAGTGCCTGCCGGGAGCGCTCGCTGCGTACCTGCCACCTCAGCAATAAGGCATTGGCGGCTACCATCAGCAGTAGCAGGGCCGGCCCCGGCTTTCGGGTAAACTGATGGAATAAACCTTCCGGCAGCCGGGCGTACCGCTCCGCCAGCGGCACAGCCACATCCTGCTCCACGTTGAAACTGCCGATGTAGAGGGAGTACAGGCACAACACATTCAGAGCCAGAAACGCCAGCCAGTACAGCGCCGGAGCCCGCCGGATAAAACCCGGCCAGGAACCCTTCCTGACTAGCTCAGGCCCCCAGCGCAATACCATCAGCAAGGAAAGGACCAGTACGATACCCGGCACCAGGGGGCCGCCAAAGGGCAGTATGATCGCCAGGGCAATTACGCCCAGGCTTGCCGCCCAGAGTGCGGATAGCTTGCCGAAGTG
>CAYVVK010000031.1:19873-20648 GCA_964454855.1 uncultured Phaeodactylibacter sp.
CCCAGCCTAAACGCACCTGCTCTTTCGACACCACCGCCCGATAGGCCGGGTAATAAAACAACAGCAGCAAACCCAGCGGGAAAGCATAGAAAAAGGCCTAGGTAGGGCTCTGGCCGACGATGCCCATCAGCTTGTGGTAATAGCCGGCCGACTGGAAAAGGGGCGCCACCAGCAGGGCAGGGGCCAGCCACTGAAGCGAAAGCAACGATCCGCTGCCTCCGATGTAAAGCCCCAGCAACCAGATCAGCATAAAGTGAATGGCTGTCTTCTGAATGGCCGCGGCCAGGTAAACGCTATCCACCGGCTTGCTTATCTCCTGCAGCCAGAGCGGAACGGTGCGGTAATAATGATAGATCGACCGGTAGATGAAAAAGCGGTTGGGCCCGGCATAGGCGGTATCCTGCGCGATCACTTTCCAGCCGAAAGGATGGGCCAGTACGGTTTCGTAATGCCCGGAAGGTACGACGATGGGCGCCAGGTCGCCATCCAGCGGCTGATGGTATTGCTGCACAAAAGTATAGCCGATATCGAGGCAGAAGAGCAAAAACAATAAGGTGCGCAGGGCTTTATCGGGCAGCATATCCGGCTATCTTCTTGGGAGGCGAACAATATAGCCACAAAAATTTAGCCGCTCCTCAAAAAACACGTAGTTTTGCGGCCTTTACAGAACTATTCCTATTGCCCATTCGTAGGGAGCAATAGACAAAACCGTGAAATTGCCATGATCAATATCACTTTCCCCGATGGCCGCGTCCAACAGTACGAAGAAGGAACC
>CAYVVK010000032.1:0-20636 GCA_964454855.1 uncultured Phaeodactylibacter sp.
CCGTTTGCCGCCTGACTTGCCGGCCCCTTCGTGGTCCCGAATCGCCTGATCCAGGATAGAAACTCCTGTATCCAGTTCTTCGTAACTGACCGTCAGGGGTGGGGCGATGCGGAACACGCCGCCCATGCCCGGCAGGCGTACGATGTTCATGTTCAGGCCCAGCTCCAGGCAGCGCTGCATGATGCGCCAGCCCATCTCGGGATCCGGGGTTTTCTTTTCCCGGTTGGAGACGATCTCCACGCCCAGCAGCAGGCCGCGGCCGCGCACATCTCCTATACATTCATGTTCCTTCTGCAGGGCTTTCAGCTGATCGTAAAGGTATTGTCCTTTCTCCTGAGCGGCTTCCACCAGGTTTTCCTCCGCCATCACCCTCAGCATGGCCAGGCCTACTTCTGCCGGCAGGGGGTCGGACACATGAGAAGTGATGTAGATGAAACCACGGGAGAAGCAGGTTTCCTCGATCTCTTTACTGGTTACTGTCGCGGCCAGCGGCAGCCCGCCGCCCAGGGTCTTGGAAAGGGCCAGAAAATCGGGCACTACCCCGTCGCGTTCGAAAGCAAAGGCCGTCCCTACCCGGCCCATGGCGGTTTGCGCCTCATCCAGGATCAGCATCATGCCCCGTTTTTCGCAATGCGCCTTTAGTTTGGCCAGGTAGCCTTCCGGCAGGTCGATGATGCCGGCAGCACTAAGCACCGGCTCCAGGATGACGGCAGCCATCGCTCCTACCGACTGGGCGTCCGCCAGTTCCATGCCCACCTCCAGGCAGGTATGGTCGCAGGCGCCCTGGCAATGGCGTATCGGGCAACGGTAAGCATAGGGCGCAGGGATGGCCCGGGTACCCGGAAGGGCAGGCCCGTAGCCGTGGCGCACGCCGGCGTAGGTGCTCGACTGGGCGCCCGCCGTCATGCCATGCCAGGAGCCGGCAAAGCCCAGTACTTCAAAGCCGCCGGTGGCCAGCTTGGCCATGCGCAGCGCCACTTCATTGGATTCCGAGCCGGTATTGACCAGTATGGCCCTGTCCAGGCCTTCGGGCATCATATCCGCCAGTTCCTTACACAACTGAATGACCGGCGGCGACAGCATGGTGCTCAGCAGGTGCATGCTCTCCCGGGAGGCCTTTGCAAGCGCTTTGGCCACTTCCGAATGGTTGTGCCCAAAAACGGAGCACATCTGCCCGGAAGTGAAATCGAGGATGGCCCGGCCGTCTTCTGTGTAAATGTAGGAACCCTTCGCCTTGACGATCAGATCGGGTGAAAAAGAGCCACAGTAACGGATCAGTGCCTGTTCGGCTTCCTGCAGCCATTCGGGTTTTTTATCAACGGTTGCTGTTTTTTTGGGCTGGTCATTCATTGTATTTAGTTTTTTTAATGATCTTTTTTCACTGCCTACTGCCCTCCCGCGCCCCTCGATCCCCTGAAAGGGAAGTACCGCCCGCTGTGCGAACTGCGAACAGCGAACTGCGAACAGCGAACAACGAATTGCCTACTGCCCACTATCCTCCCCAAGCCACTCCTCAAGATCCAGATCCCCCGCCTTTTCCACCACCAGGTCAGGGCTGAAGGCCCAGTTCTTAAGGTCCGATTTTTTAGACACGCCGGAAAGCGTGAGTATGGTGCGGTAGCCCACCTGTATGCCCCCCATGATATCGGTATCCATGGTATCGCCGATCATGGTGGTGTCGGCCGTGTCCAGGCCCAGTTTTTTGCGGGCCACGCGCATCATGACCGGGCTGGGTTTGCCTACGGAAAAGGCTTTAATGCCGGTAGCTTCCTCGATCATGGCGATGACCGCCTTGATGCCCAGGTTATTCCATCCTTTCTTTTTCGGGGAGGGGTCCAGGTTGGTGGCTACCAGCTTGGCGCCGTTGAGGATCATGTCCACGGCATTGTTCACCATCTCCAGAGTGAAGTTGCGCCCCTCTCCCACCACTACGAAATCCGGGTCCTGGGTAACCAGGGAGTATCCGTTTTCATGCAGGCTGGTCAGCAGTCCTCCTTCACCCAGTACGTAGGCACTGCCATGCGGTTTCTGCCGCGCCAGGAACCAGCCGGTGGCCATGGCGCTGGTGAATACATGATCTTCGGAGGCCTCGATTCCCAGGCCAATCAGCTTATTGATCACATCGCGCGGAGTGCGCTGGCTGTTGTTGGTCAGAAAAAGATAAGGAACTTTTCGTTTATTGAGCTGGGCGATGAAAGTGTCTGCACCGGGAATAAGGTCATTGCCGCTGTAGATGACGCCGTCCATGTCGATGAGAAATCCTTTTGGCATAGTATTTTGGTGTTTCGTTGATAATGTTCAGCCAAATTTACAATTATTCAGATACTCCGGGTACTCCGGAGTGGAGGAAGCCGCCTTCGGATCACAACATTGGAACCATGGCCGCTAATTTTCCCGGCGATTATTTATATTTTGGAGCGCAAAGCCCTTTGGACTATGATAAGAACCGCCGTTTACTCTTTTTTTATTCTCGGCTGCCTGCTGCTCTTTCAACAGTGCCAACCCGGCAGCCCCTCCGGTGAAAACCTGGCGGCAGACGGCCTGCCCGAGACGATAGATTTCAATTTCCACATCAAGCCTCTGCTTTCCGACCGCTGCTTCAAATGCCATGGCCCGGATGAAAAGCAACTTCAGGCCGGCCTGCGGCTGCATACTGCCGAAGGCGCTTATGCTGAATTGCCGGAATCGCCCGGCACCTACGCCATCGTCCCCGGCAAGCCCGGAGAAAGCCAGCTGCTCAAACGCATCACCGCCCAGGACCCGCAAATGCTGATGCCGCCTCCTGATTCTCATCTGCCGCCTTTTACGGAAAGGGAGGCCCGGCTGATCGAAAAATGGATCGCCCAGGGCGCCGAATATAAAGCACACTGGGCCTTTCTCCCTCCTGAAAAGACAAAGCTGCCGGCGGTTTCCCAAAAAGAATGGCCCGCCAATGAGATCGATTATTTTATCCTGCACCAACTGGAGCAAAACGGGCTGAGCCCCTCTGCCCCGGCAGGCGGTTACAAGCTGGTTCGCCGCCTGTACCTTCACCTCACCGGCCTGCCTCCCAGCCCGGAACAGGTAGAGGCCTTTGTGAACGACGGTTCTCCCCAGGCCTACGAAAAAATGGTGGATCAACTGCTGTCCTCACCGGCCTACGCAGAACGCATGGCGCAGCACTGGATGGATGTGGCCCGCTATGCAGATTCCCATGGTTATCAGGACGACAGCTACCGCAGCATGTGGCCCTGGCGCGACTGGGTCATCCACGCCTTTAAGGAGAACATGCCCTACGATCAGTTCCTCACCTGGCAACTGGCGGGCGACCTCCTGCCTGAGGCCACCAAAGAACAGATCCTCGCCACCGGCTTCAACCGCAACCACCCCATCACCCAGGAAGGCGGCGTGATCGATGCCGAATACCGCGACCACTACGTCACCGACCGCACCAATACTCTTGGTAAAGGCATACTTGGGCTGACCCTGGAATGCGCCAAATGCCACGACCACAAGTACGACCCCATCTCCCAGAAGGAATATTTCAGCCTCTATGCCTACTTCAACAAGGTATCGGAAAAAGGCCTGCAGATGGACGCCGTGCAGGCGGCCCGGCAGGAATATTACGCCGATGCCCCCTACATCACAGTCAGCGATGAAGACATCGCGGGCATACTATCGTTCATCAATAAGACGGACACCGTTGATGTGAATGTCATGGTCATGAATGACTCGATGCCCCGCCCTACCTTCGTACTGGAACGCGGGCAATATGACCATCCCGGAGAGGAGGTGGAGGCATCCACACCCGCCATTCTCTCCCGTTTTTCCGAATCCGCTGCCGAAGGCCGCCTCGAGCTGGCCCGATGGCTCACCCATCCCGAGCACCCACTGACGGCTCGCGTCATGGTCAACCGGGTATGGGCCATGATCTTCGGCGCCGGCATTGTGGAAACGGTGGAGGACTTCGGCAACCAGGGCGCCCTGCCTTCCCATCCGGAACTGCTGGACTGGCTGGCCGTGGATTTTGTGGAGAACGGCTGGGATATTCACTACCTGCTGAAAAAGATCGTCACTTCCGCCACTTACCGGCAATCTTCCGCCGTCAGCCCGGAACTGCTGGAGCAGGACCCGGAAAACCGCCTGCTGGCACGTGCGCCCCGCAACCGCCTGCAGGGAGAGTTCATCCGCGACTACATCCTGGCTACCAGCGGCCTGCTGAACCCTACCGTCGGCGGCCCCAGTGTCAAACCCTATCAACCACCCGGGCTCTGGGAAGAAACCACCGCCGGCCTGGGCAGAGGTATTCTTGGTTCTTATGAGCAGGACAGCGGGGAAAAGCTCTACCGGCGCTCCCTGTATACGTTCTGGAAGCGGACCCTGCCGCCTCCATCCATGGCCATCTTCGACGCCCCTACCCGCGATTACTGCGAAGTGCGGCGGCAGAATACCAATACGCCCCTGCAGGCGCTGGCCCTGCAGAATGACGTGCAGCTACTGGAAGCAGCCCGCGTACTCGGCCAGCGCATCGCCGGAGAATTTGAAGATCCCGAAGCAGGGCTGGAGGCTTTGTTCTTCCGCATCGTGCTGCGCCCGCCCTCAGAAAAGGAAATGGATCACCTGAAAAGCTATTTTAAAGAATCCATAAACTATTTCACTGAAGCCCCTCAGCGGGCGGATACGCTGCTCAAAACCGGCCAGTATCAGCAGAAGGCAACGGCCAGCGCTCCGGAGCAATCAGCTGCTTTCATGCTGGTGGCCCAATTATTGTACAACCTCGACGAAACGATCACCAATGGATAGTAACAACCCTTTACTGAAAAATACCCGCCGTGCCTTTTTGGGCAAAATGGCCGTCGGCCTGGGCACCATAGGCCTGGGGTCACTGCTTATTCCCGGATTGTTTGACCGGGGTAAGCAAGGCCTTTCCGAAGGTATAATGAACCGCCTCCCTCATTTCGCGCCTAAGGCCAAACGCATCATCTACCTCTTTCAATCTGGCGCCCCTTCCCAACTGGAAACTTTCGACTACAAACCCATGCTGCGGGAGCGCATGGGCGAGGAGCTTCCCGCCTCCATTCGCATGGGGCAGCGCCTCACCGGCATGACCGCCAACCAGGACCGCTTCCCACTGGTAGGCTCCCTGCCCGATTTTCAGCAGTACGGCGAAAGCAGAGCCTGGGTGAGTGACTACTTTCCCTATACGGCAAAGATCGTGGATGAACTCTGCATCATCCGCAGCCTCTACACGGAAGCCATTAACCACGACCCGGCCATCACTTTCTTTCAGACCGGCCATCAGCAATCCGGCCGGCCGAGCATGGGCTCCTGGCTGAGCTATGGCCTGGGTAGTGAGAACCAAAACCTGCCGGCCTTCGTGGTGCTCACTTCCCGCGGGCAGGGCAATAGCCAGGGGCTATACGCCAAACTTTGGTCCAGCGGCTTCCTCGACTCCCGCCACCAGGGCGTGCTGATGCGCTCCGGCGAAGACCCCGTACTCTACATCAACGAGCCGGAGGGCATGGACCGCCACCACAAGCGGCAAATGCTGGACCACCTTTCGGAAATGAACAGCCTGCATCACGAAGAAACCGGGGATCCCGAGATCGAATCGCGCATCGCCCAGTACGAGATGGCCTACCGGATGCAAACCTCCGTGCCGGAGGTGATGGATGTCGGCAAGGAGCCCGAGCACATCGTCAAGCTGTACGGCGCCGACTGTATGGTGCCCGGCACCTATGCCGCCAACTGCCTGCTGGCGCGGCGGCTGGCGGAGCAGGGCGTCCGTTTCATTCAGCTGTACCATCAGGGATGGGACCAGCACGACAACCTGCCCACGGAAATGGCCAAACAGGCCCAAGACGTCGACCAGGCCTCCGCCGCCCTGGTGCTCGACCTCAAACAGCGGGGGCTGCTGGAAGATACCCTCGTCATCTGGGGCGGTGAGTTCGGCCGCACCAGCTACTGCCAGGGCGCTTTCCAGGCGGATAATTACGGCCGCGACCACCACCCGCGCTGCTTCAGCATCTGGATGGCGGGTGGCGGCGTGAAACCGGGCACCGTCTACGGCGCTACTGACGACTTTGGCTATAACATCACCGAAAACCCGGTGCACATCCATGACTTCCACGCCACCATCCTGCACCTGATGGGCATCCGGCACGAAGAACTGACTTACAAATATCAGGGCCGCCGCTTCCGCCTGACGGACGTGGCGGGGAATGTGGTGGAGGATATTTTGGCCTGAGGGGTTTTGAGTTGTGAGTTGTGAGTTACGAGTTTTGAGTTGTGAGTTTTGAGTTACGAGTTTTGAGTTGTGAGTTGTGAGTTACGAGTTGTGAGTTGTGAGTTTTGAGTTACGAGTTTTGAGTTGTGAGTTTTGAGTTACGAGTTTTGGGTTTTGGGTTTTGGGTTTAGGGTTTAGGGTTTTGGGTTTAGGGTTTTGGGTTTAGGGAAAAACAGGAACGGGAATGCAAATAAAGAAAACACTGGACTATATCATCATTGCGCTGGCAGTGCTGCTGGCCTTCAGCCTCCTTTTCAAGCCTTACCTCGAGCTTCCGGGCCTGTTGCAGTGGATGGGGCGCTGGCATCCCTTATTATTGCATTTTCCTATTGTGCTGGTTTTGCTGGCCGCCCTGCAATCCTGGATGAAGCCGGAGCGGCAAATACCCTTTTTATTGCCTGTCACTACCCTACTGTCCCTGCTCACGGCCCTTGCCGGCCTGTTTCTCAGCCTGGAACAGGAGGGCCAGGGGCAATTGTTAAACTGGCACCAATGGAGCGGCGCCAGCCTGGCCTTTCTGCTTACACTCTGGTATGCATTGGAAGAAAACCAATGGGGCCCTAAATGGGCTTCCCGACTGCTTCCGATAGGGGCAGCCCTTCTGGTTTTTCCCACCGGCCATACCGGAGGCTCCATTACCCATGGGGAAGATTTCCTGGCACTGCCCGGAAAAGAAGAACCGGCCGGCAACCTTCCCGACAACCCTACCATTTTCACCCATCTGGTCATGCCTATTCTGGAGGAAAAATGCGTGAAATGCCACAATCCCAATAAAAGCAAAGGAGAACTGCTGCTGGCCTCTTACGAGGATATGCTAAAAGGAGGAAAGAACGGGCCGGCAATTGTTATGGATAACTTAGGTGAAAGCCCGCTGCTGCAGCGTATGGCCTTGCCCCTGGCGGAAGAGGAACACATGCCGCCGGAGGGCCAGGCCCAACTCAGCTCCTCGGAAGTCGCCCTGATCGAGGCCTGGGTAAGGTCGGGCGCCTCTCCCGAAATCCGGCTGAACGATACACCTGTTGACTCTTCCCTGGCTCAGCTGGCCAGCCGTTTTGTGGCCCGGCGGCAGGCCCAGGCCTGGCAGCAGTTGCCGGAAGTGCAGGACGCCACCCTCGAAAAGCTGAATACCGACTATGCCGTGGTACGCCGGATCGCCGCCGGTACGCAGGCGCTGAGCGTACGCCTGTTCAAACATCCGGATTTTTCCGTCGAGGACATCAACCGGCTCCGGCCTGTGGCTGGAAATATCGTGGAGCTGGACCTCTCCGGCCTTCCTCTGGAGGAAGAGCACCTCCGAAAAGTAAGCCGTTTCGAAGCCCTGGAAAAGCTTACCCTCAGCCAGAGTACCGTCACCGACGAGGCACTCGCCAGCCTCGAAGGCCTTGAAAAGCTTCACACTTTCAGAGGAAGCCGTACGCTGCTCTCCGCTCAGGCCCTCCCTACCCTGCTGAGCTGGCCGCAACTGAAACGCCTCTACCTCTGGAATACTGAATTCCCGGCAGAAGCCCTGCGGGAATTGCAGCAGGCCCGGCCACAGCTGGAGATCATCAAACAGCTGGAGGTGGAATTCACCTCCACCCTCATTAAACCGGAGATCCTGGAACCCCGCTCTTTCTTCACCGAGCCCTACTACCTTCACCTGGAATACCCCATCCCTGGTGTAGGCGTATACTATACCCTGGATGGAAGTACGCCCGATTCCAGCAGCGCTGTATGGAAGGACAGCCTGCTCATCGAGCGGTCCGGCATGCTTAAGTTTATCGCCATCAAAGAAGGTTGGGAAGACAGCCCCCTGGATTCCCTGCTCATCATGGAAACCCTGCCTGCTCCGGATTCTTTTGCCCTGCAGTTCCCGCCTGACCCCAGTTACGATGGCCTCGGCGCCCTTTCCTTATTCGACAGAGCGAAAGCCGGTACCGACTTTCGCGACACCCTGTGGCTGGGCTACCGGGAAACCGGCCTTATCCTGGAAGCCCACTGGAAAGAGCCCGTCCTTTTAGACTCCGTCCTACTGAGTACCCTACTAAATCCCGCACCCTATATTTTCCCTCCGAAATCCATTGAAGTATTTGGCGCCAGCCAGCCCGGCCAATGGGAAAAGCTGGGGTCATTGCGGCCGGAAATGCCCGGCAGGCAGGTACCGCCCCAACTGCAATATCACCTCATCCGCCTGAAAGCAAAGCCGATCCGGCATCTTAAAATACACGCCGTCCCTGTACGCAGCCTGCCGGCCTGGCATCCGGGAAAAGGCAGCCCGGGCTGGATATTTATCGATGAGTTGGTATTGCGTTGAGAAAAATTTTCAATTCCCGGAAGTAGGACTTCAGCCCGGAAATTATTATCTTCCATAATCGATTCAGTACCTTGTGTTTATCCTTCATTACCAAAACCGATTATTCAACCTATAAATCCTATCGTTATGGAATGGTTTGCAGACGTTTTCAAGGAGGCCACCGAGGCCCATGGCGGCATAATAGCTAAAGATGACAGAAAACACGGCATTCGCTTTCTGGCCAGTACTTTTCCAGGCATAGAAAAGAACATCCGCAGAAAGGATGCCATTAAAGGAGGGCTTGCCCTGAAGCTGGACGAGGAAGAGGCCAGGCTTTCTGCCTTCACCCTGCGCCTTATCTGCTCCAACGGGCTCATCCATACCCATTCCGAAGAAAGACAATCGTTTTCCACCTACGAAAAAGCCCCCTTCGAAGAAGAGGTTCACCGCCGGTATTGCCAGCTCACCGATACGCTGGCCAGCACGGCAGAGCGCTTCCGCAATGCCCGCTACCAACCCGCCGATGAAAGCTTGTGGAAGTATGTGATAAATTCCCTGAACCAGCTACAGTATCGGGACAACTGGAGAGCCGCTCTTTTTCAGGCTACTCTGGAAGAGATGCGGGATCGCTCGCGCCGCCGCCACTTTCTACGGAGAAGCTGGGCCAGCCGCCGCCCCGAAAACCGCTTTCAACTCGTCAATGCCATAACCGCCCTGGCCCGTGAGGAAAGAGACCCCGAACTACGCTGGGAAATGGAGCGCCTGGGCGGAAAGGTACTGACGGGCGCCAATGAACTTGAGCCAGCAAGCAGTTCACCTCCCGTACTAAAGCAAGGAAAGATGCTCATCCCTTAGAAGCAGTTTCCCGACAGAACCATCTATGAGCCTGCTGTCACGAACCAACGCCCTGAACTCAGGGTCAATTCCTGTGAGGGAGTAGTAAAAGATCATCGCCAGCTCATACCTCGAGAACAGAGACTTCAGGGTATTCAGGAAGAATCCCTGTTCGATCTCGCTCTCCATGGCGTAGGCCATAAGGTGCTTTATGTTTTTGAAGTATACTTCCATGGTACCCGTTTCATTCCCGAAGTAGTCCTTTAGAAAGGCCATGATCTTTTCCTCTTTGCCTTCAGGCATGGTATTGATGGAAGAAAGGTACATCAGGTCATTGTACTTGCTCTTGAGGAGTATAAAATCATCAAACAAGGCTGAGGATGGTTCCAGCACATCCTCCATCGCCTCGATCCCAAAGTTCAGGCCTTTGGCCACCCTTGATTTTAATTCAGCGCGAATATTGTTCAGCTCCATATTTCTGGGTTTATACCTGCGCCTAAGTTCCGGTTTTTGATGGGAAAATCTCTGCTTTGGCAAAAAAGGCTCTCCCAGGCTATTTCTTGATACGGTAAAAATACATTGAGGGTTGATAAATAGCTGGTGTTTTTAGGTTTCATTTAAAATAGTAGGAAACTTTTAACTGAGTAAAAAAAAATTATAAAAATCGATGGAAGATATAAGCATCTACAAACCCTTTGCCTTCCTGATAAAACCCCTCCGGTACGGTACCGATACGTTGAAAGCCGAATGCTTCCCAGGTGCGGATGGCGGGGGTATTGGTGCAAACCACCAGGTTGAACTGCATGGCGCGGTAACCGGCTGCTTTGGCGGTTTCCAGAGAGTGGGCGCAAAGCTGCCCGCCTATTCCCTTCCCCCGGAAGCTGGTATCCACCATATAGGCGGCATTGGCCACATGGCTGCCGTAGCCTGGCTGATTGGGCTTTACAATGTACGCCCCGGCCACCTTGCCTGCTGAATCTGCTACATACACGATGTTTTTCAGGTTGATCCAGCTGGCTTCTATCTGCTCGCGGGTATAGCTTTCATCATAGGGATAGTAGATCTTCTGGGCCGTTATTTCCGACCACATCTGCCAGATGGCATCTAGGTCGTTAGAAGTAGCCCGGCGAATGGTGATGGAAGCCATGATTGAATGAGTGATTGAGTGATTGAATGGCACCTTCGGCGGATGAATGAATACCTGCGAGATATTGCTCAACCATTGGGGCGCCAGCTGGCATAGGCCATGGCGCCGATGATCAGTGCTCCGCCCAGCAACACCCGCGGGCCGGGGACTTCTCCCAGTAGCAGCACGGCGGCCAATATGCCGTAAACCGGCTCCAGCGTGGCAATAATACTAGCCGTACGGGCCGGAACCTCCTTGAGGCCATTGATGAATATGGTGTGAGAAAAAGCCGTAAATACGATTCCCAGGAGAATGAGCAGGCTCCAGTCCAGAGGAGAAGGCTGGGGCCAGATAAGGAACCAGAAAGGCAGCAGCACCACGAAGGCCATCAGGTCCTGGTAAAATGCCACCTTCAGGCTGCTGTACGTTCGGACGTATTTGCGGTTAAGCACCGCCAGCAGGGCGAAGGAAGCTCCCGATAATACGCCCCAGAAAACCCCCAGGGTGGTATCGTTCCCCAGCCGCCATTCCGGGATGACGAGCGCTACGCCCGCCAGCGCGATCACCGCCAGCACCAAGCCCTGCCGGGAGAGCCGCTCTTCCCGGAAGAAAAGGGGCTCCAGCAAGACCGTAAAAAAGGGAAAAGTGGAGTAGGAAAGCAAACAGATGGCCACCGTAGATACCTGTACCGATTCAAAAAAGGTAACCCAATGCACGGCCAGCAATACCCCCAAAAGGCTTAGGTAGATATAATCCTGCCGGCGGTTCAGCCTGATGTTTTGCCCCATCAGGCGCAACACCAGGGCAAGCGCGGGAAAAGCAAAGGCCACCCTTCCCAGCACAATGATAACCGCCGGCAGGGTGATCCACTTGCCGAAGAGGCTGGCCAGCCCGAAAAGCAGGACGGCCAGATGGATCTCGAAAAGGTGCCTTTTTTTACTCAAAGGTTATCTTGTTGTTGCACTAAACCCTGTCCAGCGTCTCCCTAAGCAGCTTCCAGAACTTCTGCACAGAAGCGATATTCACCTTCTCATCCGGAGAATGCGGGTTGCGGATGGTCGGGCCGAAGGAAATCATATCCAGGCCTGGATAGTGTTCGGCGATGATGCCGCACTCCAGGCCGGCATGGCAGGCCGCTACATGGGGCTCTTCGTCAAAGAGTTCTTCGTAAAGGTGCTCCATCGTCTTCAGAACGGGCGACTGCGCATTGGGCGCCCAGCCAGGGTAATCGCCGGAGTTTTTCACCTCCGCGCCAATGGCCTCGAAGGCGGCGCGCACGGCATTGGCCACATCTGCTTTTCCGGATTCTATAGAGCTGCGCTGCAGGCTTTGAGTAGTGAATTCGCCTTTCTCCACTACTATCCGGGCCAGGCTCGTGGAGGTTTCCACCAGGCTCGGCATATCCGGGCTCATGCGCCATACGCCATTGGGGGCGGCGTAGATGGCGTTCATCATTTTGTCCTGATCTTCCGCAGCCATTACCTTTTCCGGGAGGGAAACCTGGCTCATTTTGATGGCCAGATCCGTTTCTATACTGCCGTATTCCCTTTCGATGGTGGCCTTCCGCTCGTTAAATTCCCGGACGAAGGCTTCCTGGAAAGATTTCGGCACTACCACTACAGCCGTCGATTCCCGGGGAATGGCATTGCGCAGGCTGCCGCCGTCTACGGAAGCGACGCGCAGGCTGAAGGGCTGCGTCGTCTTATACAGCAGGCGGTTCATCAGTTTATTGGCGTTCGCCCGCCCCAGGTGAATGTCCATACCCGAATGGCCGCCTTTCAGCCCGCGGATGGTGATCCGGTGGGCGACGCTGTCCTTAGCCACCGCTTCTTCCCGGTACTTATAAGAAGTATTGGTATCCAGGCCGCCGGCGCAGCCAATGGTGATCTCCCGCACATCTTCCGAATCCAGGTTCAGGAGTACTTTGCCGGACAGCAGGCCTTCATCCAGGCCCTTGGCGCCGGTCATGCCGGTCTCCTCATCAATGGTGAACAAGGCTTCCAGCGGCGGGTGCGGAATGTCTTTTGACTCTAAAATCGTCATGATCGCGGCCACCCCCATGCCGTTGTCGGCGCCCAGGGTGGTGCCTTCCGCCTTCACCCATTCGCCATCCACATAACTGCGGATGCCTTCGGATTCGAAGTCAAAGTCCGTGCCTTCATTCTTCTGGTGCACCATATCGAGATGGGCCTGCAGGATCACCGTGGGCCGATTCTCCTTGCCTTGGGTGGCTGGCTTGCGGATCACCACATTACCGACATCATCCACAGCCGTATCCAGCCCCAGGCTTTGCCCGAAGTTTTTGATGAATTTGATGACGCGCTCTTCTTTTTTGGAAGGCCGGGGTACGGCATTTAGCGCAGCGAAATTGACCCATACGGCTTTAGGTTCGAGTTGGCTTATTCCGTTGTTCCTGGTCATAAGTATTATAGCTTTTGTCTTTAATTATACTGAGCGCGGCCTTCTGCGGGCTTGCCCTTGAGTAAACGCTTCCAGGTTTGGGGGAGGGATGCTAACCTGCCGGCGTTTTGCCCATTGCCCTCTCCCCGATAACCCGGCAGTGTTTGGGCGAGGGCCTCTTTTGCTTTGCCCTTAATATACGCGCTTCCAGGTTTAGGAAACACCGGAAGGTTTTCAGGCGATCACCTCCTTCTCCTCCAGGATCGTCAGCACCTCCTCGCTCATCAGCGAGGGCGCCAGGCCCTCCATCTTCGGCAGTTCGTACTTGAAGAAGAAGCGCATGGTATGGACCTTACTTTCGTAAAAGTCAGTGGTGTATTCGGTACTTCCGGTAACCAGGGCCTGCTTGGCCACCACGGCCATTTTCAGCCATTGCCAGCCTACCACAAGGGTACCGAAGAAATCCATAAACAGCGTGGCGTCTGAGAGGAAGCGTTCGAACTCTCCTTTCATGGCGAAGGGCAGCAGGAAGTTCAGCACCTTTTCGGTAAGCTTCATCTTATCGCCCAGCATTTTGGCGTAGGGTTTCAGCTCGTCAAAGGTGAGAGCCTGTTCTATGGTTTGCTGCATCTCGGCAACGATCAGTTTCATGGTTTTCCCATCCTTCATCGTCACCTTGCGGCCCAGCAGGTCGGCCGATTGTATACCGGTAGTGCCTTCGTAGATCGACATGATGCGGATGTCCCGGTAATACTGCTGCAGCACGAAATCAGAGCAAAAGCCATAGCCGCCCAGCACCTGCAGGCCGTTGTCCACGGCCTCTTTACCCTTTTCCGAGGGATAGGTCTTGGCAATGGGCGTCAGCAGTTCCAGCAGCAGGTGGTTCTTTTCTTTTTCCTCGCCATCCGTCACCTGCTCCAGGTCGTGATAGCGGGAAGCTTCGAGCAGCAGGCTGAGGGCGCCTTCGTAGATCGCCTTTTGCAGAAGCAGCATGCGCCGCACATCGGCATGCTCGATGATGAGCACCGGCTCCTGATTGGGGTCTTTTTTGCCGCTGTCCATCACGCGGCGGCCCTGCGGGCGTTCTTTGGCGTACTGCAGGGAAGCGTGGTAGGCGGCGCAGGCAATAGACGCCCCTCCCCTGCCCACGGAAATGCGGGCGTCGTTCATCATCTGGAACATGTACTTCAGTCCTTTGTGGGGTTCGCCCACCAGCCAGCCGCGGCAATCGTCGTTCTCTCCGAAAGCCAGGTGGGTGGTGCAATATCCCCGCTGGCCCATTTTCTGGAAGTCGCCGGCGGTCACCATATCGTTGGGCTCCAGCCCGCCGTCCTTAGTGGGGCGTTTTTTAGGCACGACGAAGAGCGAGATGCCCTTTGTGCCCGCAGGCGCACCTTCGATGCGGGCAAGCAGCAGGTGGACGAAGTTTTCCGTATGCTCGTGATCGCCGCCGGAAATGAATATCTTCTGCCCTTTGATCTTATAATAGCCCTCATCAGTGGGATAGGCCGTGGTGGTAATATCGGAGAGGGAGCTGCCGGCCTGTGGTTCCGTCAGGCACATGGTGCCCGCCCACTGGCCCGTCAGCATATTGGGTACATAGGTTTCCTTCAGGTGTTCATTGCCGAAGGTAGTGATCAGCTTGGCGGAACCATCAGTAAGCCCGGCATAGCCGGGAACGTGGTTGTTGGCGGCCTCCATGATGAAATAAGCGGTCAAAAGCGCCATGCCCGGCATTTGCAGGCCGCCGTCCTCATGGCCGAAAGTGGCGGCGATGACGCCCATCTCTCCGGCTTTTTTCATGGCCTTTCCTACGGTAGGGTGAACGACAATCTTCCCTTCACTGAAGTGAGCCGGCTGTTCATCCATTTCGCGGAAGGTGGGAAAAAGCTCCTGGTCGG
Source organism: uncultured Phaeodactylibacter sp. (assembly GCA_964454855.1). Classification (GTDB taxonomy): domain Bacteria; phylum Bacteroidota; class Bacteroidia; order Chitinophagales; family Saprospiraceae; genus CAYVVK01. The sequence continues at coordinate 14,799 of CAYVVK010000032.1, forward strand.
AAAAGTCTTTTACCGCATCCAGAAAGATCTGTATGCTGTCCAGGTCATAATCCTGGTATCTGGGGTATTGAAAAAGATGTTCCAGTTTGTGCACCTCCTGCAACTGAAACCGGAGGGTGTCCATGTTCATGTAGTCCGCCATTAGTGATCTGGTTTAATTGGTAACGAAACAAAAGCCATTGAACCCAGAATATCGGTTATTGCCGGAAACAATTCAAACTTTTGCCAGCGAATTTTCACTAATGGCAAGCTATTATCAGTAAGTTCCCCGGTACCGGTGGTCAAAACGCTTGCCGAGATCCGGCTTCAGGGGGATGCACTGCCCGTCGGTCCGTTCCAGCCACTGGAAGAGCTGCCGGTTAAGCTGCCGGCCGATCTCGGAATGTTCCTCGCTGAAGATGAGGTTGCGCATTTCTTCGGGGTCCTCCTGCAGGTCGTAGAGCTCGTTGATGTCCCAGACGCCGTGGTAACGGATGTATTTGTAGCGGTCATTTCTCACAGCATGGGTGGTTGGTGTCTGAGGAAAAGCCCGTTCCCAGAAGTACTCGTAGAAAATGGTATCCCGCCAGAGGATGTCCTCTCCAGCCAGCAGCGGGGCGAAAGATGAGCCGTCCATGTACTCCGGTTTGGAGATGCCGGCGATGTTCAGAATGGTGGGAGCGATATCGATATTCTGTATTACCTGCGTGATTTTGGTACTGGGTTTTATCCGTTCCCGGTCTACCACCAATAAAGGCACCCGCATGGATTCCTCGTAAGCCTGCCGCTTATCTATCAGGCCGTGCTCCCCGAAGGAGAAGCCATTGTCTCCCATGTAGAAGATAATGGTGTTTTCCATCAGGCCCTTATCCTCCAGATAATCGAGCACTGCCCCGATGCTTTCATCCAGGGCAAGCAGCGTTTCGCAGTAACGCTTATAGAAGGTTTCGAAATCATAGGCGCCGTGGTAGAGGTAATCCACGCCATGCCAGCTGTAGCGCTGAGCTTTCACCCAGTTGGGCACAGCGGCGTAATTGTATTCCGTAGAGTCTGCCTGCGCGCGTGGATGGCCGGGCGGGAACATGGTCTTTGGGTAAGTAATTTCTTCCTCTTCGTACCGGCCGTAGTGGCGGGGCGCAGGGTAGAATTCCGAGTGTACGGCCTTGTGCGAAAGATAGAGGAAAAAGGGCTGTTTCTCGTCGCGCTCCTCCAGAAACTGCAGGGCATAGCCTGTCAGCAGGTCCGTGATATAGGTGCTGTCGGTAAATTTCTCTTCCTCGCCGTTCACATTCAGCACGGGATTGAAGTATCTTCCCTGCCCCCGGAAGCTGGCCCAGTAATCAAAGCCTTTGCGCTTTTCATAGCTGGACTCTCCCATATGCCATTTGCCCACAAAACCCGTCTGGTAGCCGGCCTGCTGCAAAAGCTGGGGAAAGAAAGTCAGATCAGCCGGTACTTTCGATTGGTTGTCCACCACTTCATGGCGGTGAGTATACTGCCCGGTAAGAATGGAAGCCCGGCTGGGCGAACAGAGGGAGGTACTGACGAAAGCATTTTGCACATGGGCGCCTTCCCTGGCCATTCGGTCCATATTAGGAGTCTCCAGGAAAGGAACCTTGCCGGTGAAGCCCATAAAATCATAGCGGTGGTCATCGCTTAGAATGAAGACCACGTTCTTTTTGCCCTGCCCGGCTTCCTGGCCCGGCAGCGGTTTTGAAAAAAGCAGAACAAAAAAAGCAGCAGTAAATAACAATCGCAACATAGGTGACTATTTTTCAGTGTTTTCAATTCCTTTCAAGTATACGTAAGGGGGGCTGGGGCCGCAGATGGAATTGGCGCAGAAGCTGTCGGGGAAGAGGGCGCCTTATTTAGCCAGCCGGTCGATATTGGGCGTAGCGTTGATGCGGCCCCCGTAGGCGCTGATGGCCCGGATGGCGCGGCCGTCGGACATGAGGAACAGTATGTTGGGAGGGGCTTGTGGTTTCTCCTCCGCTGTACAGCCGAACAGGGCCACAGAGCGATTAACAGATGGGAAACGGGCAGGACGACGCCCACCATTTGGAATATGTCGTAACCAAACCGTTTCATTCCGTGTAAATTATTTCGCTGCGTTCGGAAATGCCGTGCTCATTGAAAGCCTCTACCTGATAGTAATAGCCTTGATCGGTATTGAGCGCCCGCAGTTCATAGGAAGACTGGCCGTACATCAGTGCCGATAAGTTGAGATGATCCTCGTTGATGCCCCAGTAGATGACGTAGCCGGTGGCGGTGGGGCTGGCATCCCAGGAAAGATCGGCGTTGCGGCGGTCCTCCTGCCGCTGCACCCTGAAGTTAGCCGGACGGGCAGGCGGATCGCCTTTGCCGTTGCCAAACACCCGTAAGTCGGAGATGGCCAGATACTTATTGGTGCAGTAGACATGCTCATAGCGGATATAGCGAGCTTCCACCGGCTCGGCCAGCTCGATGTAGCCATGGGGCATGTCCCGCTGATTGTCGGAGTAATCGGCAATGACTTCCCATGTTTCCCCGTCCTCGGAGGCCGTCAGGACGAACTGCTGCCGCAGGGTGTCCGGTTTACCAAAGATATCGCTCTTGAAATCCTGAAAATTGATCTGCACCGCTTTGACATCCATCACCTCTTCCAGGTCAATGGAGACGTAGATGGAGTCGTCATTGGCGGCAGAGACCCAGTAAGAGCGAATCTCCTCATCGTTGATCTTTCCAATGTCAAATTCGGTGACCTGCTCCAGCATGTAGCCGCTGTCGCTTTCATCCACCACGTTTACATCCGACTCGACAAGAGGAGAGTTCGTCCTTACCGGTTTCTGATAAGAAAGCAACATCCAGCCGGTGAAGCGGTACTTGTGGCTATCCACCTCCGTACCGGGCAGGTAGTGAGGATAATCACCGTAGGCGGTGTTGACATACATCTGGCCATTGTCATCGAATCCGGCCGGGTACATCCCGATGCGGCGCTCGAATTTGAAGTTGACCGAAATGGCCATAGTAGCGAAGTGCCAGTAATTGCCGTAATTATCTTTAACGGTGCTGCCATGGCCGGCCCCATTGAGGAAACCGCCCGGCTTGTAGGAAATGGGGTTATAGGGCGCATATTCAAAGGGCCCCAGAGGAGACTTACTGGTGTAAACGCCATCGGCGTAGACGTTCCATTGTGTGCCGGGGGCTCCGTATTCCAGGTAGTAGGTGTCTCCATGCTTTACCATCCAGGGGCCTTCGATAAAAGGCTTCAGATCCGACCTATGGTCCTGGCCGAAACGCTCCCAACCGTGTTTTTCGGGTTCCAGGTTAAATAAGTCCACCTGTTCACCAATGGGGACGTAGTAGTTATCAGGGTCCAGTTCGATACCGTGTATGGGCCATTTATTGGAGGATTCCTCGTACAGATACACCCGCCCGTCCTCGTCCACGAACAAGTTGGGGTCCTGTACGCCATGAGGGACGTTGATCACGGCAAAGTTGGTAACCCAGTCTCCCAGCTCCGGATTATCGGTTTCTATGACCGCCCCGCGGCCGGAAGGGTCGCCCAGGACGATGATTTTATCTCCATGTACCGCAGCGGCCGGGGCATTACTGCCATTGAAATACCAGCTCTGCGGGCGGATGAACGTCCAGTTGCTCATATCGTCCGAAACCCAGTATCCGTGCGAGCGCGTCACGAAAAGGTAGTATTTTCCTTTGAAATTGACCACCGCCGGATCGGCACCCGACCGGTAAGACACATTATTGCGCGCCCGGTAATGCGACATATAGGAATAGTCGATGTCGATCGGGTTGCAGTAGGTTTTGTAATCGCGCTCCGCTGTGGTGCTTCCGACAGTAGTTGAATCGATACCCTGAGCCGTTTCCGTACAGGCGGGCAAGCCTGCCAGGATAATGGCCAGCATGAGGAGGACAGGGCAGATAGGCCTATAGCGTAACATATTATTTAGATTAATTATAAGGCGGACGCAATAAATTTGAGTACAATCCTCGAATGGAGAGCTGGGGTTGTGTAAAAAGGCACCTCCAAGCTTCGTCTTAGAGAATTTTAAATATATTAACCATTATCAAAGAAATATTTACACAATATTATTTTTATCGATTAACTTGAATTTAAGCTTTTTACACAACCCCCTGGGGGGAGGCTCCTTTTACTTATACTCGAAAGACAACATCTGCACATCCCGTGAATTCGGCCCGACAAATACGTGGAACTCACCGGGCTCCACCACCCACTCCAGCTCGCCATTGCAGAATTCCAGAAGCGATTCGTCGATGGGGAAGCGAACGGTTTTCTCCTCCCCAGGCTCGAGGCGGATCTTTTCAAAACCTTTCAGCTCCTTCACCGGCCGGCTGATGCTGCCCACCACGTCCCGGATATACAGTTGTACGATCTCAGCGCCGGCGCGGCCGCCTGTGTTTTTCACCGTGACGCTAAGGGTGGCCTTACCTCCTTTCGTAATTTCCGTGTGCGACAAACTTGGCTCGCCGTATTCGAACCGGGTGTAACTCAACCCGTAACCGAAGGGATACAGGGGCTCGTTTGGAATGTCCAGGTAGTTGGAAGTGAACTTGCGCCGCTCGCCACCTTCGTACGGGCGCCCGGTATTGAGCATGCTGTGGTAAACGGGTATCTGCCCCACCGCTACCGGAAAGGAGGCCGTCAGTTTACCGGAAGGGTTGACCTCACCGAAAAGCAGGTCGGCTACCGCATATCCGGCCTCGATGCCGGGGTGCCATACATCCAGGATGGCGTCCATATGTTCATCTTCCCAGCTAAGGGTCATCGGGCGGCCGTTGAACAGTACGAGGACGATGGGTTTGCCCGTTTCCTTCAGGGCTTTCAGCAGGCGCACTTGCGAAGGCTGCAGGCCAATGTCGGCCATGCTCGACGATTCTCCGCTCATATCCGCCGCCTCTCCCATGACGGCAACGATCACCTCAGAGGCTTCCGCAATTTCAAGTGCTTCGGCGATCATCTCCTCGGGGGAACGTTCGTCAATGACGATCTCCTGGCCAAAGGTATTGACGCGCCGGGCAAATTCCGGGTCGTCGGAAATATTGGCGCCCTTGGCATAGCGGATACGGCCTCCTTCTCCCAGCAGAGACTCCATACCCTGCCGGACGGGGATAGACTTGGAATGATCTCCCGATACGCTCCAGGTGCCCATCATATTGCGTTTATCATCCGCCAGCGGGCCGATCAGCGCGATATTTGCAGACCTGCTCAGGGGCAGTATGCCGCCCTCGTTCTTGAGCAGTACGGCGGATTTACCGGCTACTTCCCGTGCGAAGGCGCGGTTCTTTTCGGAGAGGATCTCTTTGGCAGCCCGGGATTCATCGAAGTAGCGGTACGGGTCTTCAAACAGCCCCATTTTTTCCTTGGCCATAAGGATGCGCCGGCAGGATCGGTCGATCATGGCTTCGCTGACCAGCCCTTCCTCCAGGGATTTTTCCAGCGTAGTCAGGTAGCCTTCGCCGATCATATCCATGTCGATGCCGGCCTTGAGGGCCATAGCCGATACCTGCTGCAGATCTCCCAGGCCATGAGGGATCATTTCATTGATGGTAGTGTAGTCCGTTACTACGAAGCCGTTGAATCCCCACCGATCGCGCAGGACGGTTTGAAAGAGATATTCATTGGCACTGGCCGGCACGTAATCCACCACATTGAAAGAGGTCATGGCCGTTCCCACGCCGGCCTCGACGGCGGCCTTATAGGGCGGCAGGTATTCATTGTGCAGGCGTACCCGGCTCATGTCTACAGTGGCGTAGTCACGCCCGCCTTCCGAAGCGCCGTAAGCGGCGAAGTGCTTCACACAGGCCAGCATGGTAGTAGGGTCCGACAAGTCGTTCTGC
>CAYVVK010000033.1:0-2547 GCA_964454855.1 uncultured Phaeodactylibacter sp.
GGCGGGAGCCCCCTGTCTTTAAAGGCTGTCCAACGTTAGACGGGTAGCCATGGCCTGTATCTGAGAAATTTTTCCGCCGGTGAAATATTCATCAAAGCCTGCGATTACGGCCTTCTTCAAGGCTTCTTTTTCTTGCTTTCTTTCGGCAAGGAATTTTATTAATTTAAGATCCATTTGAAAGCTGGCATAATCGTACTCTGCTTTTACCCTATAATTTTTTACGTCGCTTTTTCTTTTTACCTCAAAGGGGAAGAGCCTGCGGTCCAAAGGGGTGATAATATCTGAAGCGACCAATTTCGAACCATCATAAACTGATATTCTGTGGTGAAAACCAAGGGTGTTTTCTATAATTATCCCTTTTGTGGAAGGTTTGATGATATAGTTTGCTTCAGGTTGGGCAGTTATTATATTTAGCATTGAGGCCCAACAAAGAAGAAAGCATAAGCCGGAAGTGCCCTTTAATTTCATCTTTTTTGATTTATAGTTTATCTTATCAATAAAATGATCAACTTTCACTCATACAAAAAAACGATTTGCAGGTCAACTTCCAATCCAACTGAAATATTCGTATTGTGCAGCCCGAGATACAAAGCTTGAGGGCCACTAGCAGAAACGTATCTTGACCCATCGCCTACGTCCAGCCATTTTTCTGCATAAGAATAACTGCGATTCATTCTTTCCAGAAATTTTTCGCAGTTGCTTTTACCCGATAGCAGGTATACATTGATATCCTCAAACCGGGTTTGGTCGTATTCTATATAAGCGTCCATTCCCGCCCCGATGAGGGCACCTGCATTTTTCTTACTTAATAGCTGACTAAGGAGCGCTTTCCTTACCGCTCTCCTGGCCGTATTGCGCTTGTTGACGTTCACAGACCAAAAAAAGCCTTTGGCGCCGCTTGGAATTTCTATCGGAATGACTTTCCGGTTTACCATACTATGATGAGTCCTGGAGTTTACCGTTACAACACCATCGAAATACGCTCTGAAGTCCTGAGCTGTAAGTTGAGTGGAAAAAACCGTGGAAACTACAAGAAGGCAAAAGGCTAATTGAGAAGGTTTCATATTGCTTCTTTTTTTTGAAAAAATTTATGATGACATCAGTTTTTGAGAACAATATGACCTAGCGAATTGAAACCATTTGCTTACTATTTGGGAAGTAGCGGCGCTGCCCTGTTCTATGGGCAACACCGCAGACTTAGTAAGAGAGTTTATGCTAAAAAGTATAATAGCCGCAGAAAGCTTGACATAGCGTCGCATTACTAACAGCCTGGAAGTATTTGTTCGCAGGCTTCCTTATAATTCATTTCACAGGCCTTTTTCCGGTTCAGGCAGGCATCTTCCGGTTCTTCCAACCGCTCGTTGATGAGAGAAAGAATATAGTACAGCCCGCCATTATCGCTGTCCAGCTCAATGGCTCTTTTGATTTCCTCCTTTGCCAGGGGGAATTTTTTCTGTCGTAACAAGACGCCACTACGATTGAAGGAAGCATCGGCTAATCCGGGCTTGAGAGCCAGGGCTTTATCGAAATCATCCAGTGCTCTGGCCAAATTATCTTCCCGGTAGTAAGCCATGCCGCGCAGGTTATAAAGTTCAGCGTCCTTTGGATAATACCGGATAGCCTGATTGAGGTTTATCTTTGCAGAAGTGAAGTTATTCATCTGATAATGGCAAAGGGCACGCTGATAAAAAGCCGCCCGGTAGTTGGGAACCAATTCCAACACTCTGCTGAAATCCAGGATAGCATCGTAGTGTTCTCCCTGGTTTTTACGGCAGAGCCCACGAAAAAAGAAGGCCTCATGTGCATTACTGTTCACCTTGCAAGCTTTGTCAAAATAGTGGCAAGCAGCCTGGGCATCACTTCGGTTAGTGGCAATCAGCCCCAGGTAAATGAAAGCTTCTGCATAGTTCGGGTATTTTGCCAATACAGAATGAAAACAGTGCTCCGCTTCATCGTTCTTTCCAAGATCGTAAAGTATAGTGCCTTTGGTAAACAAGAAGGTAAATTGCTCCGGATATTCCTCATAAGCGGCATTGATCTCCCTGAGGGCTGTTTCTGACAAGCCATTCCTGTGAAGATACAGTGCATTACGGTTCTTGCCCCTGATCATTTCAACAAACTCTGCCTGCCTTTTTTGTTCCTCAAGATAACCGGCGTAAGCATCCACCATATCGAAAAATAAGTCAACCATCCCATAGCCTTGATTATAACCATTCTTCGCTCTTTCTGCTCTTTCCATCTCATCAACAACTGCCTGCCGGGCATTATCCCTATAGCGTGCTTCAGAACTGGGCTGAGCTGATAGTGGTAATATGGAAACCGCCACCGGCAAGAGCATTAAAAGCACTTTTCCCTTTTTCATGGATCGTGTATTTTAGGGATTCAAAAACTTAGGCCAATGTGGATTCTCAACTGAAACTCCAGGTTTTGCTCTTCCCCTCCATCCATCGGCACCAATTCGATGCCTTGCGCATCCTGAACATAGTAAAGTTGATAATCCTCATTGGCTAACCAGTTGGCGGGAGGGGAAACCGTTCCTGACACAGA
>CAYVVK010000033.1:2557-2877 GCA_964454855.1 uncultured Phaeodactylibacter sp.
AGAAAAACCTCCTCCCGTTTTGGTGAAACCCGCCTTGCCCATAGCGAAGGCTCGGTTGCCCAGGCCAACATCACTATCTGCTACTTTGGGATACTTTTTGTCAGTCAGTTCATTTGGGAGCGTCAGATGGACAACTTCCTGCTCGGTATCCTCCTGATTACGCGAATCAAACTGCAGAGTGGATTGTACCAGGACGTCATAGCCTAAGCCCAGGTCAAAAAAGACGCCGGATTTGCTATTATAAAAGCGCCCGAAGGCTCCTAAAGAAGCCTTACTAAAATTCAGGTTGATGTTTTCCGTGGTTCGCAACTGGAAAAAAC
>CAYVVK010000033.1:2887-20584 GCA_964454855.1 uncultured Phaeodactylibacter sp.
ACATAGTCGGCGCCTACATAATAGGCCTGGCTGGAAATTGCATCGAGCCCATAAGAAACGCGGCCCCATCCGGCAAAACCATAGACACTTAAAAAATTAGTGAGGCTTTCGTCCAGGCTTTTTTCATTAAGGATCATCACGGATAAGGTAACCGCATGCGACCAACGAGAGGATTTTTCACCCCAAAATTCATTAAGTGGAGATTTCAGTAGAAGAAACCCGTACTCCAAATGGCCGCGAGGGGTCACACTCCGATTTGAGGTAATTAAAGGACGAATGGGAAAGGGTTCAAAATAGGAACTGAATTCGTTGGTTTCCATTTTCCGGGAAGCAGCATACAATTGATCTACCTTGTAAAGCTGCCGATATAAACCAATTACTTCTTCCGATAAAGCATATTCTTGCAGGATCAGTTGTATTTCAGGCCATTCCCGTGCCTGACTCAATTCCTCAATCTCGACCCACAGCTCAATGAATGGCAGCTTTGGTTTTATCCTGGCTTCTATGGCGGTTCGCTCCCCCCGATAACTTTCCAGGGAAAATGTAATCTCTACTTCGTTAGCTTTCAGGACTTCACGGGTAGCCTTCACCTTAGCGACAGCTCCGGGGTTCAGTAGTATTTCCTGGCTGTAACCGGAAATTTTTATGTTCAACGGAACGATTTCCTGGTTAGTGACCGAAAACTGATGCTGATTGATGGCATGGAAGGACAAAGGAGCCTGCCCCTGAACAAAACCCCACAACCACACCAACACCAAACACCCCAACCATACTTTTTTCATAACATAAACACTTTTGATTAATAAATCCGCTATCCCTTCATTAGTCGATGCCGGCGAAAAAAGGCCAAGAGCGGGCCGACAATTTTTACCCTCTAAAATTGGGGGAAACAATTGGGCCTTGGGAATCAAAAAAAAGGGCGGTTTCGATGCTTATTCACTTTAATTGCGCACCTTTACCCCTCGGCAGCCCTTTATTTCAGAGGGATTCCGACACAAAAGTCATTCGACAAAAAAATGGTTAAAAGTTCCCTTATCGGCCTGTTAAAAACTTTTTCAGAGGAGGAGTGGAAAAGCTTTTCCCTCTTCTTGCAGTCGCCCTATTTCAACCGCAGCAAGGGCGTACAGCAGCTTTTCACCTACCTGTCCGGGTTCTGGCCCGGGCTGGACAGCCCCAGGCTGGACAAAGAGAAGGCATTCGCAGCTGTTTACGGAAAGCAGGCGGCTTATGCCGAAAGTAAATTCAGCGACCTGATGTACAAAATGAAAGGCCTGGCGGAGGAGTTTCTGGCCCACAATGAGCTAAAGGCCCGCCCGGGCCTGCAGGAACAGCAACTGGCCTATCTGCTCAGCCGGAAGAAAGGCGCCTACCCTTTCTTCACCAAAGCAATGGACAAGGCCGCCCGGCAAACGGAGCAGCAACCGGAAAGCATGGAAAAACACTGGGCCCTGCTCTGGCTGAACCATCTGGCCCATCACCACCCGGAACAGGCCACCACTTACGAAAGCCCTCTCAGAGAATTGAGGAAGGCCATGGCAGAGCTTGACCAGCTTTATCTGTATGCCAAGTTTCGCTACAGTACAGAGCTGCTGGCCAGAAAAAACATCCTTAAAGAAGAGCCGGACATTCTGCTGCTGAATGCCTGCTTCGAAGCCATGGGCCAGGGATTCCAGGGCCATCCACTGCTGGAGATGCATTACCATCTGGCCCGGTTGAATGGCATCGAAGAAGGCCACGAGGCTTACCAGGAGGCTCAGGAGCGCCTGTTGTCGAACCTCGGCCAGATGGGCCCTATTGAAAAACAATCGGCCTTTCTCAACCTGCTCAACTACGTGATCCGCAAAGCCAATACCGGAGAACCATATTGGAGGGTGGAATTGTTCGATTGGTATAAGCTGGCGCTGGAGGAAGGCTTCCTCCTTTCAGATGGCACGCTTCAGGAACCCATTTTCCTGAACATTGCCATTACCGCCGCCATCCTCAAAAGATTTGAATTTGCCTGGAAATTCATCCTCGACTACCAGCAATACCTCAGCCCCGATTTACGCGAACAGGCCACTTCCTACTGCCGGGCCTACCTCCTGGTCCATGAAGGGCGCTATGACGAAGCCAATGAACTGCTGGTAAAAGCGAATTACTCCTCCGAACTGTACAAAACGCGTTACCATTCCCTGCTGATCCGCTGCCGGTATGAATTTGCACTGGAAAATGATGAATATGGTTCGTTCCTGTGGAACAGTTGCAAAAAATTCCGCAGATACCTGACGAAGGAATGCCGGTGGGCGGAAGAAAAAAAGCGGTCTTACTTCAATTGGATAGACATGGTGGAAACCCTGTACGCCTACCGGAATGCAAAAAAAACAGGCACCGAATATCAGGAAGAGCTGAAAAGTTTACTCGAACAGCGAACGCCCATTTTCTTAAAAGAATGGCTGCTGGAAAAGATCGCCAGTTGGGGCAGGCCATAGGCGAACGCCCAGCAGCCATCTGCTTTGATCGAAGATTAACCCTCCACAAAATCCACCGTCACAATCGGTGGCGGCGGCGGGGGCGCCGGCGGATTTTCCGGATCAAAGGAAGGGTCGCAGGAAAAAAATGAGAGAAGCAGGCATAGCATGCCCACCCGGAAGATGGGGCGCATCTTCCCGGCCAATAGTCGGTTTTGCATGATCTACAGTTTTTGAAGATGAGAAAATCGTCCTCCGGCGCACCGAGGTGCGCCGGGGAAGTCAAAAACCGCATGGCCATAGCGGAACAGCAACCGGAAGCAAGGCTTTATGAACCCTGTCTTTCTGTTACTGATCTATATATTCCGGATGAAGGCCGGAATGGTAAATCCTACCCAGCACTTTTTTTAAATTTATTTTATGAAGGCCACAACTCTGACATGTTTTCTACTGGCTCTACTACTTGCAGCCTGTTCTTCCGACCATGCGAAAGACGGTTCCCCGCCTGCGGAACCGGAATGTATTGTCGACAACTTCCGCAGCCCGGATAGCTTCGACTGCCCAAATGAGATAGAGCTGCCGGAAGCCTTGGCGGCCCAACTCCCGCTGATGCAATACATCGTGAGTAAGAATGATCAAAACCAGATGGCGGAACTGTCGGAGGATACCGTAAGCGCCATGGGCCCGGTACTCCAGTATCTGGCGGAAGGAGACAATAACCGCTCGTACGAATTTGCGCATTTCCTCCTGCTTTTTTCGAAGGCAGACTGGCTGTACGAGAAAAGAAGGCCGGCTGAAGCACAGCTTTATCTACGCCAGGCCCTGGGCCTGATGGAAGAGCAACAAAGCCAGTGGCAGGATACCTGCATGTGGGCTATACAAGGGGCTTTACTCAACCGCGCCTCGCTGATCTATACCGAACTGGATGAGCGGGAAAACGGCCTGGCCTACACTTTGGCAGCCGCCGAGCTTTACAAAAAGACCGGCCTGCACGGGCAACGGGCAGTGGCCTACGCCAACATCGGATACGCCCTGCTTTCGGCCGGAGAACCCGGCGCCGCACTGGAAGCTTTCCGAAAAGCCATTTGCATCTACGACAACTTGCCCCAGCTGCATGCCCTTGATTCCACCAACCTGGCATGGTTACACAATATTCGGGCACAAACCTACAGCCTGTTTGCCGACAGCCTGGAGCTAAGGGCCCGGTTTGCCGGCGCCAGGGCTTTTCGGGAGAAGAGCTTACACTTGTACAAAAGCAACCTTTCCGTTGCTGCAGCGCCATTCCAGCCTGGCGAGTATGAAAAGTACTTGTTGCATACCTCCTTCAACATCGCGGACATGTACGGCCGGGCGCCCCACCCGGCGGCCGACAGCATACGGCAGTATGCTTACCGGGCGCGCACCTACCTCCAGCCCGATGATGAGGCTAAAGCGTTCTACGAAAGCATCATCATTCGGCACCTGGCACAGGCCGATGCCATCGAGGGAAAACGCGAAGAGGCCCTGGAAAAGATCGGCCGGGCGCTCAGGCTTTCAATAAGGAGGCATGACAGCGAGGGCAATCCTCTGTACTGGAAAAAGCAGGCGCATCTTGATCTTTTACTGGCCAAGGCCAATATTTTCAGGCAGTTTGCAGAGCAAAGCCGGGACGATCCCGACTTGTTCGAACAAAGCTTACGGGCCTATCTCCGGGCGTTTACTTTTTTGGAAGAACTACGCAGGCCGCTCGGTACGGATGCCTCCCCGGAGTCGATCCTGAAACCGCGCATGAAGCATTATTCCGACGCCTTCGCAGTAGCCGCCCGGCTGCACCGCCTGAAGCCCAGGCGGGAACATCTGGAAGCCGCATTTGAGATACTGGAGCGCAGCAAGGGGTTCACCCTGGAACAAAGCATTTTCCGAAAGCTGGAGGAATTGGAGAAAAGCTCGCCGGGGCCGGCTTACCTGCAGCGAGAGCTGGGCTACCGGCGGCGTATACAAAGCCTCGAAGCAGAGCTGGCCGATGGTGGCGGAGAAGGCGTAGCGGAGGCGCTGCGCAAGGAAAGGGAGCGGTTCTCCCGTTTTATCGACACGCTCAGGGAGGATAGCAGCGCCCGCGCCTTTTACGATAACCGGCTCCGGGAAGAATTGCCTTTGATCGCGGAAGTTCAACAGGAGGTTCTGAATGACAGCAGCGCCGTGATCAGTTACCTGCTGGGCAACCGGCGCCTGTGGGCGCTCCTCATCAGGCAGAATGAAGTGCTGATCGCCGGCACCGACATTGACTCTTCCTTCTTTCCCCTCCTTGAAGATTATCAGAACAGTATCAGAGAGGAGCGGGAATACTCGTTCTATGTAAGCCGGGCAAAGGGCTTGTACGATAAGGCCGTGCGCATGCTCGAGCCTCACCTGGCGGGCATCAGCCAGCTGATCATCATCCCCGATAAGCAACTGGCGCGGGCGCCTTTCGGCCCCTTACTCTCCGATGCCCCGGAAGAAACTGTGGCCTACAGCGAACTCCCCTACCTTACCGGCCGGTATGCCATTGCCTATCACAGCAGCCTCAGCAGCTTCATCAGCAGCCGCAAGCTGGAGCAGCTGCGGCCGGTGGCTCCGATGGCCTTCGGAGGCTTCCTTTCCAACCGGCCAAACCCGGAGGCCGGCATATCATCCTGCGGGCATTTTGAACTGCAGGCACTCAATGTGCAAGTAAAAGACACTTACCGTACATACTATTCCAGGCATTCGGTTCCACCTTATGAGCGCGCCTCCGAGGCTGATTTTATTCGGGAAGCTGAAAATTTTGACTTGTTGCAGCTCAGTCTCCACGGCTGTGCAGACAGCCGGGCGACGCGCTCTTTCTATCTGGAATTTTATCCGGCCTCTCCGGAAGCCGACGGTAAGCTGAGCCTGCCGGAGATCTACAACCTCAACCTCAGGGCCCGGCTGGCCATCCTGAGCAACTGTCAGACAGCGGAGGGAAACTATATCTACGGCGAAGGGGTGATGAGTATTTCCCGCGCTTTCCTGTATGCAGGCTGCACCCGGCTCATGGCCACCGCCAATCCGGTACCGGGCCCGGCTACGGCCGATATCCTCGGCTCTTTTTACCAGGCCATGGAAGAAGACGGGCTGCCGCCCCAGCAGGCACTGGCGGAAGCCCAGCGGCGGTATTTCCGGCAAGGCAATGTCCATCCCAGAACCTGGGGCAACCTCCTGTACGTAGGAGACATCCGGCCTCTTCAAAAACCGGAAAGATAGGCTCTCAGCCGGGTGTAGTACAATGTTAAACATTCCCCCTTAAAAAAACCTCGGGATCAAATTTTTGAGAAAAAGCTCATTAAATAGTTCGGAATTTCCGGAACTAAAAAAATCAACCTACCTTTAGGAAAAAACAGCCCATGACGAAAGATCCGGCCCACAGTTCCGACGACCAACTCTTAAAAAGCAAGGTAGAGCGCATGGGCGTCTTCCTCGGAAAGTATGGTTACACACCTATGAAAGCCCGGGTGCTTGCTTACCTGCTCGTGGCCGAACCTCCCTACCAGGATTTCTTCGAGATCAAAGAATTTCTCAGCGCCAGCAAGAGCTCCATCAGCAATGCACTAAACCAACTAATGAACGATGGACAGGTAGACTATATCACCTTCAGCGGCGACCGCCGGCGGTACTTCCGCGTCAACACCAAAAACTGGCTGGAAACCATCAAAGGCCGCCTGCGGGAGGTCACCGTGCTGCGCGGCCTGCTGCAGAATATCCTGGAAGGCCGCGAAGACAGCGGCTACCCGGAATTTAACGACGGCCTGCAGGAGATCATCGACTTTCAGGGCTTCATCGCTCAGGGTATTGAGATGATGATCGGGAAGTGGGAGGAGAGGGAGGACGTCTGAACGTCTGAACGTCTGAACGTCTGGGTAAGAATATTTTATTGGGGAAAAGTTCAAATGATCAAGTAATGTAAAAACGGCAGCTGAATCGTGAATCTTGATTCTTGATTCTTGATTGGGGGGGGCAAGCCCCCCCTCTCCCACCCTACGGCATCTTCTTAAACCGCGCCCATTTCCGAACGGTATTATCCGGCCCCAGGAAAAAGACCAGTTGTTTATAGGCCATCAGCTGGCCGTTCGTCAGCTCGATGGTATTTTCCGGTGCTTTGTATTGGGCCACTACTTCTTCCCGGCTGCTGCCGATCTTTATGCCGCGGGCCGTTTCGCCGGTATAGCCCTCGCCGTTGATCAGGAAGAAGGCGTAGCGTTCTCCGCCGTCGAACTCGTGGATCAGGATCTTGGAGCGCTGAGGCGTGGGCTGGTCGATGACGACAAAGCGGTGCTTAGCGGCAATCGTATTGTCGATGCGGGGCTGGGCATTGATCTCGTAGTTATCCAGGTCGATGCCGTTGATGCGTTCCACTTCTCCGCTGCTCGCCCGCCCGAAGAGGGAAGAAAGCGACTCCTGTTCTCCGGTGGGTTGGCCCTTCAATTTTTTCATATTGTACTCTGCCAGCGCGCTGTTGGCATCGATAGCCTGCTGAAACCAGGCCCCCGCCTCCGCCTCTTTGCGGTTTTTGGCGGCGATGATGCCTTTGAGCACCAATACATCACTGGCCAGCTTTGAGCCTTTTTCGGCTCGGGAAACCGCCTCGACCCCGGCGTAGAACTCCGCCCGTTCGTAATCTTCGAGCAGGGCCAGCGCGCAGGCCTTGTTCAGATAGGCCGGAGCGTAGTTGTTATCCAGGCTGATGGCGCTGTCGAAATAGCGAATGGCCTCTTCCAGCAGCAGCTTTCTTGCGCCGGTAAGGCCGTCGCGGCCACTGCCCTCGGGCGGGCTCAGGTCGAGCTGCAGGGGGAGGCGGAAGGGCATTTCCAGCTCTGAGAACTGCTCCAGGGCTTCCAGTACGGTCAGTACCCCGAGATTGTTAAAGATCTCGCGGCTCTGGTAGTCCTCCAGGATGTACTTGTAGTACCTGCGGGCATCGCCAAAGTTGCTGACAGCGGCCAGCATGTTGGCCATTTCAAAGGCCTCGGCCAGTTCTTTGACCTTTACGCCGGACTTTTTGGAGATCTCCTCCCGTTCTGCCAGGGTAGGATAATCCTTGGGCTCATTTCCGGCCAGGCCATAAGCCTCGTATATCCCTTTGATGAACGCTCCCGGCTGGTCAAAAACCCCGTAGCCGGCGGAATAAGCCAGAAAGCCCCCCAGGTAATCGGCCTGGGTTTCGTTGACGATCTTTAGGCTCTTTTGCTGATTGATGATGGTATCCCGGGTGGTGGTGATCTCGTCCCCGGCGAAGCCGCTTGCAAATTTCCGGGCCCAGCCATGCTTTTCGTAGTGGTGGATCAGTTCATGGCCCAATATGGCCGCCAGGGCCGCGGTGGAGTCAGTACCAAATTTCGTGCAGACATCGTAGGCTTTTTCTTCCAGGATGATCTGGTTGTTGGCATAGTCCATTAAGGCGCCGTTCTTTTCATTGGCAGACAGCACAAATTCGGGGGGAGGAAAGCGCATGTCGCCCCGCGCCGCCGCCAGGCGCTGGTATATTTCATTGGCGGTTTGGTATTTGTAATTATCTTTGGACAGCGAGCCGTTGTCGGCGCCTCCCAGCTTAAACACCAGTTGGGCCTGTACCAAAGGGGAGAATGCCAAAAACAGCAGCATCAGTAAATAAACATGGGCTTGTTTTGCGTTCATAATGGTGGATTTTCACGAAATTTAAGTAATTATTTGGGTAACCCCGCCCCGTCACTTCAAATTAAGGGCTAAATGAACCCTATTATGGATTCTACAGATATCGTTTATACTGCCTGGATTTCTCAACGGCCGCAATGGTTACCCCGCCGAAAGCTTATTATATGCCTGCTGCTCGCTTTACTGCCTTTCTTTGCCGCCCAGGCGCAGATCGGCGCCCGGCAGCCGGTTACCCGCGCTCTGGCCATCGGCATTTCTGACTATAAGAACAGCGATCTCAGGCTGAATTATGCAGACAGAGACGCCCTGGCCTATGCCGACTACCTGCAGTCTCCCGTCGGCGGCAATGTGCCCCCTGAAAACATCCGGCTGCTGCTGAACGAAGAGGCCACCAAAACCAACATCATCAAGGCGCTGATGTGGTGGGTGAATGAAAGCCAGAAAGGCGACCGGGCCATCTTCTACTTCTCCGGCCACGGCGATATTGAAAACCTGACCATCAAGAACCATGGTTTTCTGCTGGCCTACGACGTGGGGATGGCCAATTACTGGGACAGCGGCGCGCTGAACATCTCCATGCTCAACGATTTTATTGAAACCCTGACGGCCAAAGGAGTCAAGACCGTGCTGATCTCCGACGCCTGCCGCGCCGGTAAACTGTCGGGCGGCACGATGGAAGGCGCACAGGCCACAGCCCTGCGCATGAAGGAAGCCCTGGAAAGCGAGGTCAAGCTCCTCTCCTGCCAGCCCGACCAGCTGTCGCAGGAAAGTGATCATTTCGGCCGCGGCCTGTTCTCCTTTTTTCTCGAACAGGGCCTGAAAGGCATGGCTGACGGGGAACTCGGAAGCAAGGACGAGGTTGTCGACCTCTCCGAACTCATGGTCTACCTGATGCGGGAAGTACGCAAAGCCGCCAGCCCCAAAGACCAGGTGCCGCTCGTCAAGGGAGACATGAGCGCGCAGATGGCCATCGTCAATACCGATACCCTGCAGGCTGTGGCCGCCCGCTGGGAAAGGGTGCGGAACGGCACCTACACCGAGTTGTTGGCCTCCGCCGGTAAGGGAAACCCCGCAGATACCATCACCAACCCGCTGCACCGGAAATTTCGGGAAGCGCTGGATGAAGGCCGCCTCCTCTACCCGGAGGAAAACTCCGCGCTCCATTTCTATCAGCAGATGGCAAAGGAACCCGCTCTAGCCCAAGCGGCCGATAATGCCCGTCGTGGCCTGGCCGCGGCTCTGCAGGAAGCCCCCCAGCAGACCATCGACGACTACCTCGTAGCTGCTCCGGAGGAAATGTCGCGCCGCTGGAATTACGACGAACGCTTCCGGCAATTCCCTCTCTACCTCGATAAGGCCGCCGAACTTATGGGCGAAGGACATGTGCTCTACCCTGCCGTCAAGGTCAGGGCCACCTATTTCCGCGGCCTCAACCTGCGGCTGAAAGGCGAACAGCATAAACAGGGAGATGCCCTTTTCAGAATGGCCCTCCGCGAAAATGAACAGGCCCTGGCCCTGGATTCCCTGAGCCCTTTTGCTTACAATGAGATGGGACTGCTCTACCGCCGCCTCGGGCAATTTGAACAGTCACTCGAATATTTTGACAAGGCCCTTCACCTGTCTCCCAAATGGGTGCTTCCCATCATCAATGCCGGCTCCTCTTACTACGATGCAAAAAATTATGAGGAAGCGGAAAACTGGTACCGGCGCGCACTGGAAATAAGGCCCGATTTTGTGATCAGCCAGTACAGCATGGGCCTGCTTTACAACAGGAAGGGTAACTATGAAAAAGCCAGGACACACCTGAAAAAGGCTATGGAACTGGATAAAAATTACCTGGAAACCTACTTCACCCTGGCGGATACTTATTATGAGATGGACAGTTCTGAACAGGCCATCTCCCTGCTTCTCCACTACGTGGAGGAAAAACCCGAAAAGGGAAGAGCCTGGAACCTGTTGGGCCTGAGTGCAAAAAAGATGAAAGATTACGATAAGGCAGATCTCTATTACTCCCAGGCCATCGCCGCTCAACCGGCTCTTACCGACCCCTACTACAACCTGGGGAACCTCCATATTTTCACCCTCGAAAATTTCGAAAAGGCCAAAGGCTACTTCCAGGATTACCTGGCGCTGCAGCCGAATGACCCGGATGCCCTCATCCGCCTGGCCTGCGCTCAGGCCGCACTGGGGGAAAAGGACGAGGCCCTGGCCTCTATAGAGGGAGCTCTGCTCCACGGCTATTCCAGTATCAGCGACATCCGCGAAACCTCATACTTCGTAAACAACCTGGGCGACGACCCGCGCTTTGAGGCCCTGCTGAAGCGTTTCGAGCAGTAGCCCCACCGCCCGGTGCAGGTTCCCCCTGCGCCCGGGCTTCTTTGTGCCGCCTACCACCCGCATAATACGAGGCTCAAAGGCCCGGGCACGGTGAGAAACCGTAACCGGGATTCCAGCAGTGCCACCGCCCGGTAGGCAGGTTCCCCCTGGGCCGGGCTTCTGTCCAGGCTCAAAGCCCGGGCGCGGTGGGAAAACCCACCCGGGCAAAAAAGAATGGCCCGGAGGAGGAAGATCCTCTCCCGGGCCACATTTTCAGAGCATCAAAGCCCGAGCTGAGTGAGCGTTTACTGCCCTACATGCCGCGCCTCAAAGGCCTGGTACATCTTTTCCGCCACTTCCCCTTTCTCATCCATCTGCTGGGCTTCCTTATAGGCTTGGGCAGCAGCGTAGAGGAATCCGTCCTGTTCCAGGCTGGCGGCTTCCATCAGCTTACGCATCAGGGGGGAAGCTTCCTTGTAGGCCGAATTGCTTTTGGCCTTCTCAATGGCATTCATCTGCTCTTCGCCGCTAGAGACGACAAAATCATATTTGTCGGAAGCCATATCCTCTCCGGCGGCCACTTTCCAATAGTAGGTAGTGCCTTCCGTCAGATCCAGTTTATCCAGGAATACCTCAATGGATGTTCCGGATACGCTGGTTTCATGCAGGGTTTCTCCATCCGGCCCCATCAGGCTGAAGGTATAGGAAGGGGCGGGCTGTTTGGACGACCATTGAAAATGAACGGCCTGGCCGGCCTTAACCTTGCCCACCGGCGTCCTGCTATTGATGTCGAACTTCTTGTTACCCAGGCCGTCGGCGGTGGAACCATCCGTCGTCTTTTTGGTGTCATCCCCTACGGCAGCCATCAGCATACTGTTGAAGATATTGGCGGAGCCCATGAGGAAGTTATCGAACTCGTCTTCGAAAGTTTCCTTTATTGGGTACTCTCCCTTGCCTTCCAGGGTTATGAACTTGCCATTACAGTATACTTTAGCCGTGGACTTCCGGTTAAGTTTAATGACCCCATCCGGGTCCAGGGACTTGGTCGCCTTTACCTTGGAAAATTTAGCGCCCGTTTCCGGAGCGTATTTGACTTTCTTGTAGGTATCTGTCAGGAGGATGGGCACATCGTCCTGGGCCTGTAAGCCGGAGAACAGGAACAGGCCGCATAGCGAAAGAAGGATTGTCTTGCTCATAGTTACTGAATTTTATTTTTAGCAGGCTTTAAAGGGTTATTGTTCTTTGTCCAGTTTCAGCCGGTAAACGATCCACGACTGCGACTGGCCCTTCTCATCGAGCTGGAAGATCATCTTTTCTTCGGGATACACCAGGAAAGTGCCCCGGCGCAGCGGCATCATACGGGAAGGAGAGGTATAAGCAGCACGGATATCCTCTTCCGTAGCGCCAGGTTTCAGCCCCCGGAGCGTGGTGCCTTCGTAATTGGCCAGGGTTCGGTGGAAATAGGCGTAGCGCGGCCCTTCGTTGACGTAGTGGATGAGTATGCGCGACTGTGGCTTCTCATACCAGCCGCAGTAGATGCCTGTTTTCTTACCGAGTTCCA
Organism: uncultured Phaeodactylibacter sp.; assembly: GCA_964454855.1. Lineage (GTDB taxonomy): Bacteria > Bacteroidota > Bacteroidia > Chitinophagales > Saprospiraceae > CAYVVK01. Next base: position 14,876 of record CAYVVK010000033.1, read on the forward strand.
GCTGTTTGTCTACTTTGGGGTTTTGTACAAATTGATCCAGCAATACGCCTTCGATGCGCTCGGCCCCTTCTGAAGGAGTAATAACAGCAGGGCCGGCCGGCACTTTGCTGTTTTCACCGATCAGCAGCAGGTTCACGCGGGCGGAGGCATTGCCCTGCTCGGCGGCTTCCCGAAAACGATCGGCCGCTTCACTTTCGTCTCCCTGCAGGGCGGCGACAATGCCTAGCACCACCTCTGCATCCTGCCTTTCTTTTTCCAGGCCAAGGCGTTTGGCATTGCGCTGTGCTTTTCGCGCGTAGAGGAAGGCCTCATCGGGCAGGCCCTGCAGCAAATAAACGATAGCGGTATTCAGCATAGCGGCCGGATAATCCGCATCCAGGTTCCTGGCATTTTCAAACTGCTCTTCGGCCCTGTAGAGCCAATCTTCCCGTTGTTTTTTCTCTGCCTCCAGATCTGCATTTCTGGTACCCCGCCCCAGGCGGGTGTCGGCATCCAGTTCGAGGGGAAGCGCATAGGGCATTTCCCCTTCGCGGAAGTATTGCAGGGCCGCCCGGGTATAGAGCACCCCGAGGTTGTTGTACAGCTCGCGGCTCTGGAACTTGCCCAGGATGTATTCGTAGTAGAAAAAGGCTTCCTCGTAGGCCTCCACGGCGGTAAGCAGGGTGGCCGTTTCGTACATGCGGTGCAGTTCATGAGCCTGCTCGGCGGCATTTTTGGCGATCGCGATGCGGTCTGTAAGGGTAGGATATCCTTCCAGAGAATCCGGCAGGGTATACTCTTCATAGATCTTAGGCAGCAGTTCGGGGATGATGCCGTAGGGGTCGTAACCGGCAGAGAGGGCCAGATATCCCCCCAGTTCATCGGCCTGGGTTTCGAAGCCGACGTCCTTTTTCACACTGGAAATGATCTTTGCCACACCGATATTTTTATTAGACTGGGCGAAAGAGCGGCTCCAATCGTGCTTTTCGTAGTAATGCGTCAACTCATGCGCCAGCAGAGCGGCCAGGGCATTGAGGGAGTCTGTGCCCATGGAAGCACAGATGTCGTATGCCTTTTCCTCCAGGCCCAGTTCTTCTTTGGAGGGGTTGACCCAGGCGCTGTACCACTGGCCGTCATTCATGATAAAATCCGGCCTGGGTTTGCGGAAATCGCCGCGGGCCTGCACCAGGGATTCGAATACCCGGGCCGCTGTTTCGTATTTGTAATCGGCCACGTTGCGGTTGGGCTGATGGCCTTCCGGATTGTAGATGTAGGCAAAAACAGCATCTTCCTGGTCCTGCGCGATCAGGAAGGAAAATGATGACACTAGTACCAGAAATGCTATGACATACCTCATGGCTTTTTTGCTTTTCATTTGTTTTACAGGGCCTTGGTTACCTATCTCTTCAGATATTTGATGGCCGAGGGTAACATTTCTGCCAGATGAAAAATACACTACTGAGAAAAACTCAAAAAGGATTGATAAGGCTACTTCATGTAAAATTATCAATTATTTCATCAATAGTTGTAATTTAACCCCTACAGAAGATGCTTCCCAAACAATACATTATGAAAAAGCACTGCCTATTACCCCTTGTTTTTGTATTGATGTACACCTCTCTCTCCGGCCAGGGCCTGCAAATTTACTACGATGTGCAATCGGATTCCATCTATTACATGAGGGACGGCGAGCGGGTACAAAAGCCCAAGGCCCGCTACGGAGAACTCGTCAGCCTGCACATCAAAAACTACAATAATTATCTGTACAAGGCGGTCGTTGAAGAACAACAGCAGGAAGACAAAATGTCGGCTCCTATCGCCGGAGGCCTCAGCAACCTGCTCCCCTCGGGAGGCTTAAGCGGCGGCGGCTCGCCCTTCAACCTCCTGATGGGCGCCATGGGCGGCGGCGGCGACTTCCCTTTTGGGGATTTTGCCGGGGTGGAAGGTGGCGACGGGTTGGTAAGCGCCCAGAGCAAGGCTTTCGAAGGCCTGTACAGCCAGTTTTACAGCCTGGTTAACAACATCAAGTCTTCGGAGAGTAAATTACAAGCTGCCGGCAAAGATATGGAACGCCTGCTGCAGGCCCAACAGATCAAGGCCTTCGCCGCGGAAGAGGTAAAGAACCTTCAGAAAAACCCCAACATGCCACCTACGGAGATCAAAAGGCTTTCGCTGGAATACCTGGAAACGGTACTGGGCCCGGAAGCAACCGGAGGGCTCAGCCTGGGTAAGATCATAGAAAAGACCGGTGCGCAGAGTGAGCTGCAGGGCAAGCTGGAAACCTACCGCAACGAAACGGAAAAGCTGGAAGGGTACTACGGCGCCGTGGCTTTTATCCGGGATTCCCTGCAGGGTTTGTCGCTGGGCACCGCCACGTTTGAGGAGTTGCAAAAATCGGTGGCCGACTACGCTTCGGATGGCAACGAGCGGCTGGCTTACTACCATCAAATGGTGGGAAAGGCGGAAGAGGCCCTGCCCAAGGCAGAAAATTTCAGCGTGCAGGGCCTGATCAAAATGCGCTACGCCATGGAGGAGCTTAAGGCCAACACCTTCTCCCATACCTTCCGCGCCACGGCCCGCGGCGATATGTTAGGGCTGAAGGTGGTCCTGGAACCCATTGATTCCGCCGGTGTGCCGGGGCTCAGCACCCGAAAGCTCTCCACCCTGGAAATTCCTGTGAAGGGAGGCTTCAAGCTGAACGCCAGCGTGGGCGTGAGCTTCAGCAGTTTCTTTGACCAGCCCCGGAATTACTTCCTGCGCGATACGCTCATCTCCTCGGAAGACAAGGACCAGTTCACGCCGGTAGTGACTTCCTTCCTGCACTTCTACAACCAGAGCGCCGGCAATACCTCCTTCGGCGGTGCTTTTGGCATCGGCCTTGCGCTGGGCGGGCAGGACGGCGGCCAGAACATCAACTTTTTCCTCGGCCCCAGCCTGATGCTGGGCAGAGGCCAGCGCCTGGCCCTGACCGCCGGCCTGATGGGCGGCAAGGTGGAGCGGCTGGGAGAAGGTTACGAAGTGGGAGACACCTTCATTTCGGAGGCGGACAATGTCCCCACCCGCTCGGTTTACGAACTAGGCTATTTCCTGGGGCTTTCTTTCAACCTGATGTCAAACTAACACGGCAATTTCTGTTTTGTAATGCGGAGTGCTATCTTCGGCACTATGGATAAAAAGCCGCAAAGCATCCCACAAAAAGGCCGCCCGGTAGCGGAGATCCTTTCTGAGATGAAACGTAAAAAAGAAGGAGACGCCAAATGGCGGGAAGGCCGTACCTGGAGCATGGTGTACCACGTCGATGAAGCACATCTCGACCTGCTCAAGCAGGCCTCCAACCTCTTTTTTTCGGAGAGTTACATCAACCCTTTTGCTTTTGAAAGCCTGCAGCAGATGGAGCTCGACGTCATCAGAATGGCCGGCAGCCTGTTGCATGGCGGCGGGCGGGTAGTGGGAACCATGGCTTCCGGAGGCACAGAAAGCATTTTTCTCGCCCTGTACACCTACCGGGAATGGGCCCGCAAAGAGCGCGGAATAAACAGCGGGGGCGAAGTGGTCCTGCCCACCTCCGCCCATCCCGCCTTTGAGAAAGCGGCCCATATTCTGGGGCTCAGGATAAAAAAGGCATCGGTAAACGATAAGCTTCAGGCTGACATAAGCCAGATGGAGCGCCTCATCAGCGGCCGAACCCTCCTTCTGGTGGCCTCGGCCCCCTCCTACCCACACGGTATTCTGGATCCCATCCCGGAGGCATCGGCCCTGGCTGAAAAGCACGGCCTGCCCCTGCATGTCGATGCCTGCATTGGCGGCTTTATGCTGCCCTGGGTAGAGCGCCTGCAGCCCGGGAACCTCCCGGCCTGGGACTTTCGCCTGCCGGGCGTCACTTCCATTTCTGCCGACACCCATAAATTTGGCTATGGCGCCAAGGGCAGCTCGGTATTGCTCTACCGCAATATGGGCCTGCTTCGCCATCAGTTTTTTGTGACTACCGACTGGCCCGGCGGCATTTACGCCTCCTCTACCTTGTTGGGTTCCCGTTCGGGCGGCCCCATCGCCACAGCCTGGGCCGCCATGCAATCACTAGGTGAAGAAGGGTATCTGGAGATCGCCGGCAATATCCTGAAGGGCGCCGCCCAGTTGCGGCAGGGCCTGGAAGCCATTCCGGAGATCCGGATACTGGGAGCTCCCTGCATGAACATCATCGCATTTACCACCCACCGGAATAAGCCCGACATCTTTGTCATCGCCGGCCAATTGCAGGAAAAAGGCTGGTACGTAGACCGCCAGCAACGGCCCAACTGCATCCACCTGACCATCATGCAGCAAAATCTGCCCGTGCTGGAGGAGTACCTCAACGACCTGAAATCGGCCATCGCCTTTGCCAACTCCAACCCCAGGGCGAAGGCGGAAGGCAATGCAGCCCTCTATGGCCTGATGGCGCGCCTGCCTTTCCGCGGAATGGTGGAGAACAACGTCCGCCAGCTCTTCGAACAGCTCTATGGCCAGGAAAGGCCACAGAGCGGCGAAGGACAACCCATAGAAGCCCAATCCATTCCCGCCCCTCCTTCCTGGATGGGCTGGCTCAACCGCCTGCTGAGTATTTTCAGGAAGTGAAATAACAGTGAGCGCATTTTTGAAAAAAAATGATTGGTTTTTTAGGCCCGGCTTGGCGGATTCCTTTATTTTAGCCGAAACCAAGGTAACCGTCACTATGATCAAAATGAGACTATGCTATCTGTTCACCTGCCTTAGCTTTTTCTTTTTGCTCGGATCTCCGGAAGCGGGGGCGGTAGTCCGCGTCGTCGAGCCGGAAGCCAGGGTGGAAAAAGAGGCCGAAGCGGAAACCGCAATGAGTAAAAAGGAACTGAAGCGCCAGCAGCGCAAGGAACGCCGGGCTTACCGCCAACAGCTCAAAAAAGAAATGAAAGCCGCCATAAAGGAGCTGCGCCGACAGAATGCCGACGACGAACTGCTGCTGCTGGTCATCATCACCATCCTGCTGCCGCCGCTGGGTATGTACCTCTATGAAGGGGCCATTACCAACCGGTTCTGGATCTCGCTGCTGCTGACGCTGCTCTTCTATGTACCGGGATTGGTGTATACGCTTATCGTCATCCTGAGTGAGAACTAGTGCAGTCGGCAGTAAATAGTTGACAGTCGGCAGTCGAAATAATCAACGGGTTATCAATCTATTATAACACCAACTACCTGTCAATTAATTAACTCCCAAAGCACTAGAGGCCATTGCTATATTGCTGTATTGTTAGATTGCCCTCCGCAAGGCGAGGGCAATCTAACAATGCCTGCTGCCTCCGGCAGTTAGGCCAGCGCCTTATTCTTCGCACGCTTGCGATCGTGCTCTTTCAGCATGGCCTTGCGCAGGCGCAGGGCAGTAGGCGTCACTTCCACCAGTTCGTCTTCCTGAATGTATTCCAGGGCCTCTTCCAGGGTGAAGATCTTGGGCGGCACCAGCTTGAGCTTATCATCGGAGCCGGAAGCTCGCATATTGGTCAGCTTCTTGGTCTTGGTGAGGTTAACCACCAGGTCGCCCGGGCGGCTGTTCTCACCCACAACCTGCCCTTCATATACTTCATCGCCGGAGGCAACAAAGAATTTGCCGCGCTCCTGCAGGTTGTTGATGCTGTAGGGAATGGCGGTGCCTGTCTCCAGAGCGATAAGGGAGCCATTAATACGGCCCGGGATATCTCCTTTATGAGGTTGGAACTCCAGAAA
>CAYVVK010000034.1:0-5002 GCA_964454855.1 uncultured Phaeodactylibacter sp.
TCACCATTGCGTTCCACCTGTATGAAATTATCCAGTTGCAGGCGTTCTTTCTTTTTGAAGAAACGCTCACGTTCCCAGAGGTAGAGGTGTTGTTGGCGGGCAAAGGGCAGGAGGTAACCGCCGCGGGCGAAGATCTCCATAGAGGGGGTGAGCTCCAGCGCCATTTCCAGAGACAGCTTGACGTTATGCGTGCGGCTGCCGTAATACATATTGATCTTTTCCGATTTAAACCGCTTTTTATCTGCTTTGAATTTACCGTATTCATTATCGGCCCGGCCTACCAGCCGTGCGTACTTGAAGTGGCTGTGCTGCACGCTGCCGCGCAGGAAGAAAGGCCGCCCTTTAGAGAGGTTTAGCTGGGCGCCGGCCCCCAGGGCGCGTTCCCGGTAGATGCTGTTGGTAAAATTGCGCGTCCAGCCACCGCGGATGAAGAAGTGCTTGTTGAAGAAGAAGCTCAGGTCTACGGTAGCCAGAGGTTCCAGGCTGCGGGCGGGCATGTCATCCGTGGTGGAGAGGATGGCCTGGCCATCCGGGCTTTCCAGGAAGGCGATACCCATATTGGCGGCTTCGGTATACAGGAAGTGTGCGCCCAGGCCGAAATTGGCCATGAACTGAGGGCGGAACCTGTCATCGCCTCTTTGCCCCGGAGGCTTGATGCGAATGTCCGGGCCCGGCTGCCGGGATTCTGATTCCATTTCGGTTTGGGAATGCAGCTGCCGGAGGGAGTCCCGCTGCCGTTTAAGCTCCGCCAGATAGGTGCTGTCGAACACCTCGGCGGCCTTTTCCTGGTTTTTGAGCTGCTGTACGCTTTGTGCCAGCCCCTCGTTCAGGGGAGTGGTGTTGTATTGCTTCCAGAAATCTTCATCGTATTCGCCGGTGATTTCCAGAAATTCATCGCTTCGGTCCAGCCTTTCCGCATAGGGTACTGGTTTGCCCCGGCCGGCATCGATCTCCGTGATCTTGATCTCGTTGCTGTAGACGCCGCCGTCGCGGTACACGCCTTCGCGCAGGGCATCGCTGAAGAACCACTTATCGCCCAGCTTCCGGTAGTTGGCGATGTAGCGGTTGGCCTTCCAGTTTCCGGCATAGAGGGGATAATCGCTGGTTTTCCGCAGGCCCTCCGGCAGGATCTCGAATTCCGCTCTCAGGAAGGCGTAGGAGAGAGTGTCTATGTATATGGAGCCTTTCATTCGGCCGTTACTCCCTTCCGCCTTGTCAAAACCGATAACGAAGACCGGCCGGTCCTGATAGGAAGTGACGCGCTGTATCCAGTATTTGTAGTCGGGGAAGTAGTTTTCGTCGATGAAGTCTTCCCGGTTTTTGACAATATCGAAGCGGTGGCCTGCCAGGTGGCCGGAATAAAAGCCGCTGTGTTTAGCCACTTCCTCTGGCTTCAGGATGATGGCGCGCCCCTGCACCAGGCCAGTCTGCCCTTCGTCGTCCTTCTCATAAGATTTTTTGTGGATGTGGAGCACGCCCTCCGCCATGTAGATGTAATCCTGTTCCTTGTTGGTGCGCGATTCACGGTAAAAACCCAGCACCGTGGTGGGGTAGTCGGGATAATTATCCGGAATTTGCCGCACGGCACGGCGGATGATGTCTTCGATGGTTCGTTCATCCATCACAATGATCTCCTGCAAGTTGGCCGGCGATACCTTCAGGCGGATGGTGAGCGGGCTGCGCAGCGATTGGATGGGCTCCTGGAAGGTGCTGTACCCCACGAAAGAGGCCAGAAGGGTAGATTGTGCATATTGTTCCGGTATTTTTAGCACGAAACTGCCGTCAAAGCCGGTAGTGGTGCCGATGCCTTTTTCCGGAATACCCACATGAGCATAGGAGAGGGGCTTGCCATTCTCCTGGCCGACGACCTTGCCGGTGAGGGTGAAATAATTCTGGGCGGAAAGCGCAATGGTACTGAGCAGTACAATAATGAGAGTAAGCAGTGGCAAACGCATAGTTAAAAAGGGTTTACAGGGTTTTTACAATCGGGTGATTTCCGGTGAGGCTTGCCAAAAAGACGGGCCGCCCACCAAAAAGTTACAGCCTGGCTGCTGATAATTCATTTGTTTTCAGGCTCTGCCGCGAGGCCGAATTATTACTATGATGCACGAAACAGCTCTGTTCCCCTACGGACGAGCCGAATCCCAACATTTTTTACCATATTTGCAGGGAATGCAAACCCCGATATGACATGAAAATTCTCCTCCTCGGCGGTGGTGGCCGCGAACATGCCTTTGCCTGGAAGATGAAACAGAGCCCCCTCTGCGAAGTGCTTTTCATCGCACCCGGCAATGCCGGGACCGCAACTCTGGGCACCAACATCCCGCTCAACCCCAACGATTTCGAAGCCGTAGGCGCCTTCGCCCTGAAAAACGAGGTGGATATGGTGGTGGTGGGCCCGGAAGAACCGCTGGTGCGAGGTATCTACGACTATTTCCAGAATGAGGAAAGCCTGAAGGACATCCGCCTCATCGGCCCTTCCAAAAAAGGGGCCCAACTGGAAGGCAGCAAGGCCTTCGCCAAGCAATTTATGGGGGAACGCGATATTCCTACCGCCGCCTATGCCGAATTCACCGAAGAAACCCTGGAGGAGGGCCTGGCCTATATCGCCAATCAGGAAACTCCCATCGTCCTTAAGGCCGATGGCCTGGCGGCCGGCAAAGGGGTACTGATCCTCAACTCGGTGGAGGAGGCTCAAGATGAGTTCCGGGCCATGCTGAGCGGTAAATTCGGCGAGGCCAGTGCCCGGGTGGTAGTGGAAGAGTTTCTGGATGGCATGGAGTTCTCGGTTTTCGTCCTCACCGACGGCAAGAATTTCAAACTTCTGCCTATTGCCAAAGATTATAAGCGGATCGGCGAAGGAGATACGGGCCTCAACACCGGAGGCATGGGCGCCGTTTCCCCGGTTCCCTTCATTGATGAAACGCTGCTTCGCAAGGTGGAGAACTGGATCGTCAGCCCCACCCTCATAGGGCTGCAGGAGATCGGTGCGCCTTATCAGGGCTTTATCTTCTTCGGGCTCATCAAGGTGAAGAACAACCCTTACGTCATCGAGTACAACTGCCGCATGGGCGATCCCGAGGCCGAGGCCGTCTTTCCCCGCCTGAAGAACGACCTGGTGGAAATGATGCTGGCCCTCAGGGAAAATAAACTCCACGAAATAGAGCTGGAGCTCGATCCCCGCTCGACAGCTACGGTGATCCTCGTTTCTGGTGGGTACCCGGAAGCCTATGAAAAAGGAAAAGCCATCAGCGGCCTGGAAGAGGTAAAGGACAGCCTGGTATTCCACGCAGGCACCAAACTGGAGGACGGCCTGGTCAAGACCAATGGCGGCAGGGTGATCGCCCTGACCTCCTACGGCGATAATTATAAAGAGGCCGTCGATAAGTCCCTGGAAAATGCAGCGAAGATAAAATTTGACGGAAAGTACTACCGTTCGGATATTGGGTTTGATCTTTGAACGTCTGAACGTCTGAACGTCTGAACGTCAGAACGTCAGAACGTCAGAACGTCTGAACGATGTGGCTCCTCCACGTACAGACTGTAACCTCAAAGCCGCACCGCCATGCACCACGCCTACGTTCCCCGAAAACTGGATGCCATCCTTTCCCCGCGCGTGCAGGCCGGTTATTCCGGAGAGATCAGCCATCTGCTGCTCGATTCCCGGCAGTTGCAGCAGGCTGAAGGCACGCTTTTCTTCGCCATCAGAGGCCCGCATCACGATGGGCGCGATTACATCCCTGGGCTCTATCGGGCGGGGGTGCGCCATTTCGTTATTTCCCAGCCCATGGATCTGGGAGCTTTCCCCGAGGGCAATTTCTGGCTGGTGGAGAATGCGGTGGACGCCCTGCAGCAGTTGGCGGCCCATCATCGCCGACAATTTCAGCTTCCGGTGGTGGGCATTACCGGAAGCAACGGCAAGACGATCGTTAAGGAGTGGTTGTTTCAGTTGTTACACCAGGATTTTCGCGTCGTACGCAGCCCCAAGAGTTACAATTCTCAGGTAGGGGCGCCGTTGTCGGTATGGCAGCTGGAGGCCGAGCACGAGTTGGCCCTGTTTGAGGCCGGTATTTCCCGGGTGGGAGAGATGGAAAAGCTGGCGCCTGTTATTCGTTGTTCCATAGGTTTGTTCACCAATATAGGGGAGGCACACCGCGAAGGTTTTGCCTCCAGAGAAGAGAAAATTGCAGAAAAACTGCAGCTGTTCACCTTTGCCGACATCATCATTTACTGCCAGGACGATTCTCAGGTACACGAGGCCATGCAGGCTCTTGGAAAACCTGCATATCGCTGGTCGCGGCAGGAGGAAAGCGCGGAACTACACATCCGGCAGGTCTCTAAGAAAGAGGGGGCTACGAAAATAACTGCCGTTCATCAGGGCCATGGATTTTCCATTGAGATCCCTTTCACCGACGAAGCTTCCATAGAGAACGCCATCCACTGCCTGGCACTGATGCTGCACCTGCGCGTCTCCATTCCGGCCATCCAAAAGCGTATGCCGGAACTGGAGCCGGTGGCCATGCGGCTGGAAGTGCGGGCCGGCATCAATGATTGCAGCATCATCAACGACAGTTACAACCTCGACCTGACTGCCCTGGCGGCAGCGCTCAGTTACCTGAGCCGCCAGGGCCAGTTCAGCCGCCGCACCCTCATCTTGTCCGATATTCTGCAAAGTGGCGAACCGCCCGAAAAACTATACCGCAAGGCCGCCCGGCTGGCCACCCGCTACGGCGTGCAGCGCCTGCTGGGTATAGGGAGCAGCATACCGATAATTGGAGATTACCTCCCGCCGGAAATGGAGCGCCGGTTTTTCCCTTCTACGGAAGCTTTTCTGGAACAACAGCGCCATAGCGACTTCCGCGGAGAAGCCATCCTGGTCAAGGGGGCCAGGCCTTTTGCCTTCGAACGCATCGCCCGCCGCCTCTCCAAAAAAGTACATCAGACGGAGCTGGAAGTAGACATCGCGGCCCTCGTCCACAATATCCGGATATATCAACAGCAT
>CAYVVK010000034.1:5012-13240 GCA_964454855.1 uncultured Phaeodactylibacter sp.
CGCTCCATCGTGATGGTCAAGGCTGCAGCCTACGGCAGCGGCAGCCTGGAAGTGGCTCGTGCCCTGGAATTCCACAAGATAGACTACCTGGCGGTGGCCTATGCCGACGAGGGCATCGAGCTGCGGGAAGGTGGAGTGACGCTGCCCATACTGGTGCTCAATCCCGAAGAGGCCGTTTTTGACGGCATTCTGCGATACCGGCTGGAACCGGAACTCTACAGCCCGAAGCTACTCCGGCAGTTTGGTGAGTTCACCATGAGTAGTGAGCAAGCTGTCTGGATACACCTCAAGCTGGATACCGGCATGCACCGCCTGGGCTTTGATGAAGACAGCCTGGAAGAGGCCATCGGCCTGCTGGCGCAGTACCCGCAGTTGCACCTACGCTCTGCCTTTTCCCACCTCGCTGCCAGCGAAGCACCGGAACACGATGCCTTTACGCATAAGCAGGTGGAGGCTTTCGGGCGCCTCTACGAAAAACTGGCGGAAGGCATCGGCTACCGCCCCTGGCGCCACATCCTCAATTCCAGTGGCATCCTGCGCTTTCCACAATACCAGATGGACATGGTTCGTTTGGGCATAGGCACCTACGGTATTGACGCTACGGGCCTGGTGCAGGGCCAGCTTCGTACTGCCCTGACACTCAGAGCCCGTATTTCACAACTAAAAAGCCTGCAGCCCGGCGATACGGTCGGCTATGGCCGCAGCGGCGCAATTCAGCGGCCCGGCACCATAGCCACCATTAGCATCGGTTATGCCGACGGCCTGCCGCGGGCTGTCGGCAACGGCCGTTTCAGCCTCCTTATCCGTGGCCAGCGGGCGCCCATCATCGGCAATGTGTGTATGGACATGTGCATGGTGGACGTCTCCGGCATCAGCGGGGTAGAAGAAGGTGATGAAGTGATCGTTTTCGGCGAACAACTGCCTGCCACAGAACTGGCCCGCGCCCTGAACACCATTCCCTATGAAGTCTTTACTAGCGTGTCGCCACGGGTGCGGCGGGTGTATGTGCATGAGTAGAAATTAGGTGTTATGGTGTTCAGGTATTTCGGTTTTGCGGCATTTGCCGCGAGGCGGCTGCAGCCCGCCCCGCGGCTCGGTTAATCCATCCCGGGCGGATCGCCGCGGTAAGTCAGGGATTATCCTCCTCCGGAAACAGGGAGCAGGAGCCCGGGCTACAGAAGCACGCAGAGGAGCATCATAATTCCACAAGCAGAAGGGATAATCCCTAACTTACCCATAATGGGCTTTTTAAAAGGTTTAATTTTGCTAATTTTGCGGAGCTTTTTGGCCCCCCGCAATTTGAAAACCAAGATTTCACAATAAATGCAACTAAAAATGGCAAAGCGTTATTTTCTCCTATTGTTGAGTGTTGCGTTCCTACCCCTGGCAATTTGGGCCCAGAAGAACGACCCGGTGCTGTTCACGGTAGAAGATACGCCCGTCCACAAATCGGAGTTCGAATACATCTATACCAAGACCAATGGGAAAAATGCGGATTTCTCCCGGGAATCGCTGGAGGAATACCTCGACCTTTACATCAAGTTCAAACTGAAAGTGCAGAAGGCCAAGGAAATGCAGCTGGATACCATTGCTCAGCTACAGCAGGAACTGGCCGGCTACCGCCGTCAACTGGCGGACTCCTACCTGATAGACAAAGAGGTAACCGAAAAGCTGCTGCGGGAAGCCTATGAGCATTCCAAACAGGATGTAGACATCAGCCACATCCTCTTCGCCGTAGCGCCCAATGCCAGCCCGGAAGATACCCTGGCGGCTTACAAGAAGGCAGAGGAGGCCAAAAAACGTTTAGAAGGAGGCGAGGATTTCGGAGCGATGGCTAAAGAACTCTCCGACGATAAGTCCGCCCAGCAGAACAATGGCCGCATCGGCTATGTCACCGCACTCTTTCCCAATGGTTTCTACCCTCTGGAAAAGGCTGCCTACGAGGCTCCACAAGGCAAGGTGGCCGGCCCGGTCCGCACCTCCGCCGGTTATCACCTGCTCAAGGTGCACGACAGGCGCCCCGCCCGTGGGGAGATCGAAGCCGCTCACATCCTGCTGCGCACCGATAGCAACCCTGAATTAGTCAAGGCTCGCATCGACAGCATCTACAGGGAGCTGCAGGCCGGCGCTGACTTTGACGCCATGGCCAAGGCCCTGTCGGAAGACAGCCGTACAGCAGCCAATGGCGGTTATATCGGTTTCTTCGGCATCAATAAATACGCTCCCGATTTTGAGAATGCCGCCTTTGGAATAGAAGAGGACGGCGGCTTCAGCGAGCCGGTACAGACCAATGTGGGCTGGCACATCCTCAAGAGAATAAGCCGGCGCGGCATACAACCTTACGAGATCGAAAAGAGTCGTTTAGAAGCAAAAGTTAAAAAGGATACCCGCTTCGAACGGGCTAAGGAGGCCATGGTGGAAAATATCAAGGAGGAGGCCGGGCTGAAGGAGTACCCCGAAGTACTGGACCAGTTTGCCGGCACCCTCACCGACACCTTCCTGACCTTCCGCTGGCGGGCGCCCGAAGAAAAGCCTTCGGAAGTATTGTTCTCCTTTGGCAAGGATTTCCAAAAAACGCTGGGTGACTTCACCGATTACCTCACCCGGGCCTCCCGCCAGCGCATGCGTCAGGGCAAGGATGCCGATGTGAGGGCCGTGCTCGACGGGCTGTATACTGATTTTCTCAACGAAAGCGCCATGCAGTACGAAGAGCGGCAACTGGAGGAAAAGTACCCCGACTTCAAAGCGCTGATGCGCGAATACGAAGAAGGCATCCTCCTGTTTGAAGCCACCAAGATGCTGGTGTGGGACAAAGCTTCTCAGGACAGTGCCGGCCTGGTGGATTTTTACGATAAGATCAGAGGCAAGTACCGCTGGAATGAACGCTCGGTGACCAGCCTCTACAAGATGATGGATACCCACCGGAGCCAGCTGGACGAAGTGAGGGAATTCGCCAAAGAGAACGAGCCGGAGGCTGTATTGGAAAAATTCAATACCGGCGAAACCCCCTGGCTGCTGCACGAGGCCAAGACGATAGAGCGCAATATCTATCCCGAGTTCAGAAATATGGAATGGGAAGAAGGCGCCCTGTCCCAATCGGAGCCTGACCCACGGGGCCGCTCCATCAAGTTCATTAAAATAGAGAAGATCCTGCCTGCCGCCATCAAAACCCTGGAAGAAGCCCGTGGCTATGCGGTGGCCGATTATCAGGACTATCTCGAAAAACAGTGGGTCGAGCAGCTCCGTGAGGAATACGAGGTGGAAGTGAATAAAAAAGCGTTCGAATCTATGGTCAGGGAAAAAGAATAGCATTCACAAGGCTCGGGAACAGGGCACTAATACGAAGCTACGGGGATAATCCGCAACTTGAATAAAAAAATGTCTGACGTGAAGTATCATTTAAGAAGTAGCCTGCTGGCGATAGTGGGGGTGCTGGCCATCGGCCTGGCGGCTTGCTCATCAGATGGTGAAAAAGCGGGAGAGCAGGGGCGCTTACTGGCGAAAGTCCACAATAAGACACTTTACCTTTCGGAAATGGACGGGATGTTCCCCGAAAACGTCAGCCGTGAAGACAGCAACACCATCATTCAGGCCTATGTGGACCGCTGGGTCCGCGAGGCGCTGTTGCTGAATGAGGCCGAGCGCAACATCCCCAGCGACCTGAATATCGATAAGCTGGTGCGGGACTACCGGGCCTCCCTCATTCGCCACAATTACGAAAAGGTGCTGGTGGAAGAATTTATGGATTCTACCGTCACCCAGGAACAACTGGTGGAATTTTACGAGCGCAACAAACAACAATACCAACTGGAAACCCCTATTGTGCGTTGTTATTTCATAAAAGTGCCGCTTCCGGTGCCCAAAGCCGAAAAACTCCGGGAACTATGGAACAGTGGCAAGGAAGAAGAGCTGGTAGACTACTGCACCAACTATGCGGAAGCCCATCTGCTGGAAGACAGCGCCTGGTACAAGGTGGAGGATATCGCCCTGGAAATGCCCCCCGGCACCATCACGGCGGACAATATCAGCTCCAAGCGCGATTTCTCCCAGCGTGACGGCGAGCACCAGTACTACTTAAAGGTCTTTGAAGTGAAAAACCGCAGAGACATTGCGCCCCTCTCCTACATCGAAGAGCAGGCCCGCAAGGTCATCCTGCGCAGCCGCCGGGAAGAACTGCTGGAGGAAAAAGTGGACGCCATGTACCAGCGGGAACTGCGGCGCAATAACATCAATACTTATTACTGACGATAAAACAGCCCTGATGAAATATTTTGTAAGCTTAGTGCTTAATATCTTGTTTTTTATATCCTGTTTCGGCCAAACCCAGGTCATCGACAAGGTCGTCGCCACCGTCGGGGGCGAACTGGTGCTGCTCTCCGAAGTGGAAGAACAACGCGCCATGATGGAAGCACAGAGCGGCGGCCTGCCCGAGGGCGCCCGCTGCAACATCATGGACCAGCTCATGGCCTCCAAACTCCTGCTCAACCAGGCCAAGCTGGACAGCATCGAGGTTTCCGAGGAGGAAGTGGAAGCCCAGCTCGATGCACGTATCGAACGCATCCTGGGCTTCATGAATAACGATGTGAGCCAGTTTGAAGCCTACTACGGCCAGACCATCAACGAAGTCAAAGAGCAGTTTCGGGAAGACCTCAAAAATCAGCTCCTGGTGGAGCGTATGCGCGCTGAGGTGATGGCCAGCGTAACCGTGACGCCCTCCGAAGTGAAGAACTTTTTCAACTCCATACCCAGGGATAGCCTTCCCTATTTCAGCGCCGAGGTGGAGGTAGGGGAGATCGTCTACAAGCCCAAGGTCAATGAAGAAGAGCGCCAGCGGACAATAGAAAAGCTGGAATCCATCCGGCAGCGCATCGTGGAAGGCGGCGAAGATTTTGCCGAACTGGCAGCCAAATTCTCCGACGACGGCTCCGCCCGCGGGGGGGGTGACCTCGGCTGGGCCAAGCGCGGAAAATATGTGCCGGAATTCGAGGCCGCTGCCTTCAAGCTGGAAAAAGGAGAGATCTCCCCTGTATTCCGCTCCGAATTCGGCTTCCACATCGTGCAGATGCTGGAGCGCCGCGGTAACTCCATCCACGTGCGCCACATCCTGCTCCGCCCCGACATCACCGATGCCGACCTGGAGCTGGCCCGCGAACACCTCGACTCCGTCCGCCAGCTCATCCTCGACGACTCCCTGACCTTCTCCCAGGCCGTCAAGCTCTTCTCCAACGAGGACGTGCAGAGCTACAACAACGATGGCCGTATGGTCAACCCCGCCACCGGCAATACCTTCTTCCAGATCGACGAGCTGGAACCAGACATCTACTTTACCATCGATACCATGAAAGTAGGCGGCATTTCCCAACCCTTCGAATACCGCGACCAGGCCGGAGAGATCTACTTCCGCATCGTACAGCTGCAATCCCGCACCGACCCGCATGTGGCCAACCTGCAACAGGATTATTCGAAAATACAGAAGGCGGCCATTGAGTCCAAAAAGAACGAGTTCATCTCCGAATGGATCGAAGACAAGGTAGACGCCACCTACATCGACCTGGACCAAATGTTCAACGGCTGCGCGATGCTGGAGAAGTGGAAGGCCCGGGACGTAAGGCCGTAGGAAGGCGGAAGTGCGAAGTCGGAAGGCGGAAATTCCTACTTCCGATTTCCGATTTCCCACTTCCTTTCACCCATACGCCTGCTCAAACTCCCCCTTCACAGGCCGGAAATACAAAAACGCCAGCATGCCCACCGCAAAGTAAGCCAGCAGCGCCAGCTCGCTCTCCAGCATGGCGATGACGAGAGCAAACAGATTGGCGCCCTCCACCAGAGCCAGCCGCAAAATTACCGTTACCCGATAGTGTTGGATCTTCTCTTTCGGGCTACCCAGGCTTGCCCCCTGGCTTAGCCGCTGCCGGTTGAGCACATAGGCCAGCCCGATAATGGACATCAGTTCCAGCGGCAGGACAATGGAGGTGATGGCGCCCATGTCCGTCACCGGCAGGCTGTTGGTGAGGATGAGGTACACCACGACGAAGCAGAAGAGCAGCTGCCCGAGGGCCAGGGCCAGGAAGATGACTTGTAATTGGGTGATTTTTTCCTGCATAGGTTAGATTTTGAGGCAATTTAGGGATTTTTGAAGTGAAGAGCCAACTCGAAGTTGGCGCTTCACAAGGTGCTGGCGTCAACCCGCCAGGCTTTCTTCGGCCAATTGCCTCCTACCTGTTTTTTCCTTAACTTGTAGCCGATAGCCGACACCTGAAGCGCCATGAAGAGATCAAAAAAGCCAAAGGACACCGACAAGGTTTTCGACACCCGTCGGGCGGCTTTCCGGGCCGCCAAGCGGGATAATGGAGTGCCGGTGGGAAAGCAGCCTTACAAGGTAGCGAAACCAAGAACTCCCCTGGGAGATGATTACAAGTTGGATAATAGAAACCGCCGGCTTTATATTTTCCGAATTCTAGTTTCTCTTTTCGGTTTTGGTGAGGAAGAAGGAAAAGAAGTGAATATTCGGGAAGACAAAAAAGTCTTTTATTCCGAAACGGAAAAACAAAGCGAGCATTTCAATGCTGGTGAAAAAGGGCAAAAACTTAGAAAACACTATTACTTTCGAAAAAAATGATTGATATAATCCATATAAAAAACCTTGCAGCAGAAGATAGCCATTACCTGTTTTCAAGTTTATCTGATATTGAAAAAGAAAAGCTGGATGGAATTGCTGCGGTACATTTAGTCGTGAAGGAACCTGGTTTCGAATCGATGATAAATGAAGCGAGCGAGCTTCCAAGCCTATTGAGAGCTATTTTGATTGATTTGGTTGGTTCACACAAGCTCTTAGCTGCTTTCATTGAACTCTCACCTAAGAAAAAGAGTAGGCTTAGGTCTCATAAAGGGATACTATATGGCCTCAAAAAACAGGTGCCCGGAAAGAAGTTTTCAAAGAGAGAATTCGATATCCAGAATAATTTTTCTCAGTTCGGAGCACTTCTCGACTTAGATGCCTATACCATTCCCTTTTTTCTAGAAAACCTACTGATCAGCATTTTTTCTTTCGGCTTAATTCTACCTGAAGAAAGCCTGTATTATTCATCGGACACTGCAAAAGAAAAGCTGTTAGAGGAATTCTTCCCTTTAATGGTTTCCGGAAAGCCTGACGGCTATGTCAATTATATTAAAGGTATCGTTGGCCTTCTGGATCTGCAATTGCTTCTCTTCCGCACCACCACCGACGGCCAGGACAATCAGTACCTCGAATTCTACGGCCCCCGCCCTATGATAGAGGCAAAGATCATTGAAGAGCTAATACCCCATCTAAACGAAAAATTCTACCTCCGGCAGCAGCAAGCGTAAGGGAAGTCAAAGAGCCTGAGCGCCCGAATGCCAGCCTCCTGCCCCGCACCAGATAAAACGCACTTCCCAGCGGCCCGGTCAGCACAATGGCCAGCAGCCAGAAGATCCGCTGGGTGTGATCTTCAAAATCCCGCAGGAACAGGTCCATCAACGCGATGAGGACGAGGATGGCCGCCAGCGCCAAAAAAACGACCATAGCGAAAGAAACATAGGAAAGCGCAGGAGATGGGCCGATAACGGAAAAATCAGCGAGAAAGAGCATCTTTTTCCTTTCAAGTTAACTTTTTTCTCCGGTATTGGCAAGTGGAGCGCGGAGACGGGAATGTTCGGGAGAGCCGTTAAAACGCCAGAAGGTTAGAACGTCCAAACGTTCTAACCTTCCAACCTGACGCCTCGACATCTTGACATCTCGACGTTTTGACTCCTTGGCCTACCCGTCAATGCACCCCATGCATCCACTTCTTCAGGAAGGGAGACAGGATGAGCAGCAGCAGGGCGGCGCCCAGCACCACATAGACCCCCCAGATCAGGTACACGTCGGCGTAAGCCTGCAGGGCGGCGGTTGAAGTAGCCCCTTCACCCGGCGTGGCGATCAGCTTGCCCAGCTCACCGGCGATCTTATGGGCGAAGGCGATGGACAGGAACCAGGCCCCCATCACGAAGCCCACCACCTTGGCCGGCGCCAGCTTGGTGACCACCGAAAGGCCCACCGGAGAAAGGCTCAGTTCGCCCGTGGTGTGGAAGAAGTACATGCCCAGCAGGAAGATCAGCGGGATCAGCGTGCCGGCATCGTCGGTGCCGATCACCGAGCGTATACCCCAAACGATAACGAAGTACCCGATGGCCATCTGCAGCAGGCCGTAGAAGAACTTCATCGGCGT
>CAYVVK010000034.1:13250-20577 GCA_964454855.1 uncultured Phaeodactylibacter sp.
GTGCGCGGCTCGCGGTTCATCTTGCCCAGCCTGGTCCATATCCAGGAGAAGACCGGCGCCAGCAGGATGATGTACAGCGGGTTGAGCGCCTGCAGCTGTGAGGCCTCCATGCCGTGCAGGTTGACGTAGCGGTCGGCCAGGATATTGAGGGAGCCTCCCGCCTGCTCGAATAACGTCCAGAAGATCATATGGAAGAAAAAGAGGAAGATGAAGACGATCATGCGCTGCCCGTCCTCCTTGTCTTCCGCCCGCAGCGAAGTGATGATGAGGTAGGCGATCACGCCCAGGCCGCCGACCAAAAGGATGATGTTGGTAACGCCTTCGGCATTGATCAGCAGAGAGAATAACGGAATAACCGCCAGCGACCCCAGAATGATAAGCGTCTGCTTGCTGAGCCCAAGTTTCCAGGGCTTGCGGTAATCGACAGGATCGGGCGGCATGCCTTTATCGCCGAACTTGCGCATGTTGTACCAGAAGACGATGACGCCCACTACCATACCGATGCCGGCAGCCAGGAAGCCCAGTGACCAGTCGACCCGCTGGGCCAGGTAACCGCAGGTCAGCGGCGCCAGGAATGCGCCGATGTTGATGCCCATGTAGAAGATGGTGAAGGCGCTGTCCTTGCGGGTATCGTTCTTATCGTAGAAGGTGCCCAGGAAGCTGGAAATGTTAGGTTTAAAAAAGCCATTGCCGATGGTGAGCAGGGCCAGGCCCAGGAAGAAAGGCGTTTCTCCCAGGTCGTTGCCGGCGGTGGTGGCCAGGGCAAACTGCCCGAGCGCCATGAAGATACCGCCGGTAATGACGGCATGCCGGAACCCCATGATGCGGTCGGCCAGCATACCCCCGATGAGGGGCGAGGCGTAGAGCAGGGCGTTGTAGGCCCCATAGATGCCGTAGGCGCGGGCATCGGCTTCGCCCTGCAACATCTGGTCGAAGAGGACCTTAGTCATATAGAGGATGAGAATGGCCCGCATGCCGTAGAAAGAAAACCTTTCCCACAGCTCGGCAAAGAAAAGGGTGAAGAGGGCCTCAGGGTGAAGCTTTTTCTGGGAATAAATTACAAGTGGCACCCAGATCAAAACGAACACCCAGCCGAAGATGAGTAAACCTAATGCAAAGTCCATAAGTTTTTCGTTTATTTTAGATTAGTATCCCTGTAAAATATGATCCAATTCTGATTTTTTCATCTAGTGCTTTGGGAGTTAATTAATTGACAGGTAGTTGGTGTTGTAATATATTGATAAGCTGTTGATTATTGCATGTTGAGCGTAGCGAAACCCGTCTGGGCCAACTGCTTTTAGCCGCCGTAGCTCGCAGAGCGCAGGAGGCCCACTGCACTAGAGCCCCCGTCTTTTCTCCTTCCACTCTTCCTCCACTTCGGGTTGGTCCGCCAGTTCATAGCCTTCCTGTTCCTCGAAGTGGCTGTCGGGCAGGTCCTCGGCTCCATGAGTCAGGCGTTTCAGCGGCTTGAGCAGCAGGATGACCAGCAGGCCGACGATGGTGCAGAAGATGGCGATGCCGGTAAAGATCTCCAGCTCTCCTGCATTCTGCGCGGCCTCGCCCAGGGCACCCGCTACTTTATTGCCCAGGCCGGTGGCCGCAAAATAAAAACCCATCATGAAAGATACATAACGGGCGGGCGACAGTTTGGTGATGAAAGAAAGGGCCACGGGGGAGGCGCAAAGCTCCCCCAGCGTATGCAGCAGGTAGGCCAGCACCAGCCAGTACATGGCGGACTCTCCCCGTGCTTCGAACTGCAGCGAAGCGCCCGACATGAACAGGAAGCCCAGCCCCATAATGATCACGCCCAGCGCCATCTTGAAGAGGGAGGAAGCCTCGCGGCCACGGCGTTTCCACCACAGCCAGAACAGCCCTACCGGCGTGCCGAAGATGATGATGTACATGGGGTTGAGGGCCTGGAACCAGGGGGCCGGCACTTCGAAGCCCATCAGCATGCGGTCCGTCTTTTGCTGGGCGTACAGGTTCATCAGCCCGCCCGCCTGTTCGAAAGCGCCCCAGAAAGTAATGATGATGAGGAAGGACAGGAAGGTGACCATCAGGCGGTCGCGTTCCACCTGATTGGAATTCTGGTAGAAGACGATGCTCACCCCGATGGCCAGGGCCAGAAAGATGGCCAGCAGGCCGTAGCCCAGGCTGCCGTTGAAAATGATGTACAAGCCTATGATGGTGATGACGGCCGTACTGATGAGCGGCGTCCGCCGGCGGAAGATCTCCGCGAAAAAATCGGCCTCGGCGCCGGTATCCTTTTTATCCGGCACATCGCCTACGCCTTTCAGGTGTTTCTGGCCGGAAAGGTAAACGATCTGCCCGATAAGCATGCCGATGCCGGCCAGGCCGAAGCCCATGTGCCAGCCATAGGTGACGCCCACCCAGCCTACGATGAGGGAGGCCAGAAAGGCGCCCACGTTGATGCCGATGTAAAAGATGGTAAAACCTACGTCGCGGCGGTCATCGCCCGGCCGGTACAAACCACCGACCATGGTGGAAATATTGGGCTTGAGGCAGCCCACGCCCAGAATGATGAGGATCAGGCCGGTATAGAATGCCCAGACGGCCTCCACGGCCAGGATGCCGTGGCCGGCGCAGAGCAGCAGGCCGCCCAGCATGACGCTGCGCTTCTGGCCCAGCAGGCGGTCGGCCAGAAGGCCGCCGGGAATGGAGGCCACGTACACCAGCATGGTATACCAGCCGTATAGTGCCAGGGCCTCTTCATTGGTCCAGCCGAAGCCCGGATTGTCGCCCGTAGTCTGTGAAACCAGAAAGAGGACCAGTATGCCGCGCATACCGTAGTAGGAAAAGCGTTCCCAAAGTTCTGTGAAAAACAGTATAAAAAGGCCTACTGGATGCCCCAGCAGCCTCCGTTGCCCCTCAAAGTCAAACGTACTCGAATTCGCCATTTACTGTGTGTTTATTTCAGCCAAACTGCCCCAAAATAGATGTTTTTAGGCGTTATGAGGTAAAATCCCATCTATAATTTTGGCGGCACTCTGTTGAACGGGTATTCAGGGCAGCGTTCTGCAATATTATTTGCGCTCTTATGGCCCGGCATTTGTCCCATTCCATTCAATCTTTGTACCTTCGTTCACATTTTTTAAAAAATGATCACATACGTAAAGGGAAATATTACACACAAAAGCCCAACCTTCATCGTGGTGGAGGCTGGCGGGTTGGGATACCAGATCCACATCAGCCTGCATACCTATGCGCTGGTGGAAAAACTGGAAACTGTCAAAATCCTGACACACCTTCATATCAAGGAAGACAGCCACACCCTCTACGGTTTTGCCGAAGCGGCAGAACGAAATACCTTTGTGCACCTCATCTCTGTATCCGGCATTGGCCCCAGCACCGCCCAGCTGATGCTCTCGGCCATGAATCCGGAGGAAATGAGAGCCGCCATTATCAGCGAGGATGTCAACGCACTGAAACGCATCAAAGGCGTAGGGCCGAAAACCGCCAAGCGGATCATCCTTGACCTCAAAGATAAAATGGTCAGGGATTCCGGCGAGGGCTTCACGGGCATAGCGCTCCAGGACAATACAATCCGGGAAGAGGCGTTATCTGCTTTAGTGGCTTTGCAATTTAACCGTATTCAGGCCCAGAAGGCCCTGAATAAAGCCTTGAAAGAAAATGCGGGCATCGCCAGCGTGGAGGAACTGGTCAAATTAGCGCTGAAGGAACTTTCCTGAAGCCGGCTGTTCCCCAGATCTTAAACCAGCCAAAGTTATTCCTTTCTGCAGGCGCCGCCACCGGCCCGGCAGAATAGCCTTGCCTCTTTGCAGCACGGCGCCTGAGATTTCCCAATTACTAGATGTGTTAAAGTTCGAATGGACAACAGAAAGACGGGGTTTGTGTCGTTAAAGGATGGCAGGAATAAAATGGTTTGGAAAGTATGATAAATACTTTGAATATCAATTGATTGAACTGATTGCACAAGGAATACACTACTTTGGAATTTGCGGAGTGCAAGAATCCCATGCTGTTAGCTATGAGTAGAAAACTTTTACCCTTAATCCTCTTTCTCGGAATCGCAACGTCTGCCCTTGGCGCCATGGAATACGGCGCTAATCTCGAGGACCCCTATGCCCGGCCCTACGTCCTGGCTGCCGATACCATCCCGGATATCGAAGAACGCTATGATGACTTCGTCACCAACCCGCAGGCCAACCCCTTCAACCTGGAGGACCCCAGCATCATACAGAAGGACGTAGAATACGATCCTGAAACCGGGCAATACATCATCTCCGAGAAGATCGGCGACGAATTCTACCGCCCCTCCACCTTCATGACCTTCCAGGAGTATTTCGACATGCGCCAGAAACAGGAAGAACGGGCGTACTTCAACCAACTGGCGGGCATCAGCTCCGGAAGCGGAAAAAGCGCCCTCGACCCCCTGGCCAAGATCGATGTGGAGAATAACCTGCTGGACCGCCTCTTCGGCGGCACCACCGTCGATATCCGCCCCCAGGGCAATATAGACCTGACCTTCGGCGTAGACTTCTCCCGCGTAGATAACCCCATCCTCACCGAACGGCAGCGCCTGCAGGGCGGCTTCGACTTCGACATGGACATCAACATGAACGTCACCGGCAAGATCGGCGAAAAGCTTAGCCTGACCACCAATTACAATACCAACGCGACCTTCAACTTCGACAACCAGATCAAGCTCGACTTCAACAGCGACAACTTCGACGAAGACGCCATCATCAAGAAAATAGAGGCCGGTAACGTCAGCCTGCCTCTGCGCGGCAACCTCATTCAGGGCGCGCAGAGCCTCTTTGGCCTGAAAACGGAACTGCAGTTCGGCCACCTGCGCCTGACCGCCATCGCCTCTCAGCAAAAATCACAGCAGGAAAACATCCAGATCGAAGGCGGCGCCCAGGTCCAGCAATTCGAAGTGCGCGCCGACGAATACGACGAGAACCGCCACTTCTTCCTGTCCTTCTATAACCGCGATAATTTCGAACGCTCATTGCGCAACCTGCCGCAGATCAATACCCTGTTCAAGATCAAAAAACTGGAGGTCTGGATCACCAACGACCGCAATGAGGTGACCGACGTGCGCGACATCGTCGCCATGGCTGACCTCGGCGAGCCCCTGCAGCTCGTCAGCCCCGATAAGATAGACATCAACCCCACCTGGAACCGCCGCGACCTGATCGACAATAAGCCCCTGCCGGACAATGCCGCCAACAACCTCTACAGCCGCCTCTCGGAAAAGGGCGATGCCGTGCGCGATATCGACCGCGCGGTGTCCACCCTGCAAACCGAGTTCGGCCTGCAGCAGGCGCGCGATTTTGAAAAGGTCAGTGCCCGAAAGCTCCGCGAATCAGAGTATACCTTCCATCCTGAGCTGGGCTTCATCTCCGTCAACATCAACGTACAGCCCGACCAGGTGCTGGGCGTAGCCTTCGAATACGAGTACAACGGAAACATCTTCCGCGTGGGGGAGATGTCCATCAACAACGGCACGGTAGGTACCGATACCACCGACCTTACTCCCAAGGTGCTGTTCGTGAAAATGCTGAAAAGCACCACCCAGCGAACGGACGTGCCGACCTGGGACCTGATGATGAAGAACGTCTATTCCATCGGCGCCTTTCAGGTCAACCAACAGGACTTCCGCCTCGACGTCTTCTACGATGACCCCGGCGCCGGGCAGAAACGCTTTTTGCCGGAAACGAGAATCGCCGGAAAACCCCTGTTGCGGGTATTCAATCTCGATAACCTCAACACCCAGGGCGATCCGCAACCGGATGGGGTCTTTGACTTCGTGCCGGGCGTGACCATCAACCCGCGCAACGGCCGTATCATGTTCCCCGTACTGGAACCCTTTGGGCGTACCCTGGCCGACAGTATCGACAACAATCTGCTGGAGCGAAAATACGTTTACGACTCCCTCTACGAAACCACCCTCTTCCTGGCGCAGGAATCGGCAGAGCAGAACCGCTATATCATACGGGGAGAGTATAAGTCCAGCGTGAGTTCCGAGATCTCCCTGGGGGCTTTCAACATACCACCGGGTTCCGTTTCGGTCACCGCCGGCGGCCAGCGACTGGTGGAAGGGCGGGATTACGAAGTGGATTATAACATCGGAAAGGTGCGCATCCTCAATGACGCCCTGCTCCAGTCGGGCGTGCCCGTCAACGTATCCTTCGAAGACAATACCCTTTTCGGCTTTCAGGCCAAGACCATGGTGGGCTTAAGAGCTGACTATGAGATTGATGAAAACTTCAACATCGGAGCCACCTTCCTCAAATTGTTCGAGCGGCCCTTTACCCAAAAAGTCAATGTGGGAGACGATCCCATCAACAACAACATCTACGGCCTGGACCTCAACCTCAGCCGCGAGGCCCCCTGGCTGACCCGCGCGGTGGACGCCCTGCCGGGAATCTCCACCAAGGAGATGTCCACCATCAACGTCACAGCTGAGGCCGCCGCCCTAAAACCCGGCCACGCCCGCGCCATCAACCAGAACCGCAGGGACAAAGGCGGTGTGGTGTACATCGACGACTTCGAAGGCAGCGGCAGTAGCTTTGACCTGCGTACGCCCACCAACCGCTGGTATCTGGCCAGTACGCCTCAGAATGACGACCAGAACAACAACCCCCTGTTTCCGGAAAGCTCCCTGGTCAATGACCTTCGCTATGGCGCCAACCGCGCCCGCATGAACTGGTACCGCATCGACCCCAGCGCCCGCTCGCGGGAAGCCGGAGACGACCGCAACCCCTACACCAACCAGGTGCCACAGCAGGAGGTATTCCCTAACCTGCAGCTCACTCCGGACCAGCTGCCGAATATCCAGACCCTCGACCTGGCCTACTATCCCAACGAACGCGGGCCCTACAACTTCGATACGCCTCAGGGTTATCCCGGCTTTACCCGGGGTGTGGAATTCCTGGGCGACTCGCTGATACTGCGCGACCCGCAAACTCGCTGGGGAGGCGTGATGCGCGACCTGAACACCAACGACTTCCAGACGGCCAACATCGAATTCCTGGAGTTCTGGATGCTCAGCCCTTTCATCGACCCGGAAAGCCCGACTAATCCCGACCCCAACTACGAGCTCAAGGAAGGAGAACTGTATATCAACCTCGGCAACGTCTCCGAAGATATCCTGCGCGATTCGCGGATCTTCTTTGAGAACGGCCTGCCCGGCCCAGCCAACCCGGAGCGCCGCACCGATGAAACCCGCTGGTCGCGCGTGCCCGTCTCCCAGCAGATCGTGCGCGCCTTCGACAACGACCGCGAACCCAGGGAGCGCGAGGACGTCGGCCTAGATGGCCTGGATAACGAGGGCGAGCGG
>CAYVVK010000035.1:0-18321 GCA_964454855.1 uncultured Phaeodactylibacter sp.
GTTCTACGCCGTATACATAAGGCATACTGAACTTCATGGCCACGGCATGCCCGCCGTTATCGCGCAGGATGCCTTTGGGCCGGCCGGTAGTCCCGGAAGTATAAAGGATATAGAGTGGGTCAGCGGCGTCTACGGGCACATAAGTTGCCGGGCTGGCCTGGCTGCGCAACTCCTCCCAGTCAAAATCGCGGCCCTCTTTTAAGGGAGCTTCCTGCTGAGGGCGCTGGTAGATGATGCAGGCTTCGGGCTGATGCGCCGCTTCTTCCAGGGCGTCATTGATAATAGACATGTAGTCGATGACTTTTGTGATCTCTATGCCACAGCTGGCCGCCAGCAGTACTTTGGGGCGGGCATCGTCAATGCGGATGGCCAGTTCGTGCGATGCAAAACCGCCGAATACCACCGAATGGATGGCGCCCAGGCGGGCGCAGGCCAGCATGGCGATCACCGTTTGCGGGATCATCGGCATGTAAATGATCACGGTATCCCCTTTCTCTACGCCCCGGGCTTTCAGTACGCCGGCGAAGAGCTCCACTTCCCGGAGCAGTTCTTTATAAGTGAAAGCCTTCTTGCTGCCCGTTACCGGCGAATCATAGAAAAGGGCGGGCTGCTTCGCCCGGCCGTTCTTCACGTGATAATCAAGGGCGAGATAGGAGGTGTTGAGCTTGCCGCCTTTAAACCAGCGGTAAAGGCCCAGTTCATCCTTGTATAGTATCTGGCTGGGCTTTTCGAACCACTCAATGGCTTCTGACTGTTCCCGCCAGAAAGCTTCCGGTTCGGCCATGCTGCGGCCGTAGAATTGCTGATAGGTCATGATCTTTCAGTTAAGTTGGCAGCCGGGAGGCTGAGAGCACGTTTCAGATGCTCAGAAAGATGAATTTTTTTCTGTGAAGTGAGTCCGTGAGAAGAAAAAAGCTGTGAGGTTTGTTATAGTAAAACGCCTCACAGCTTCCCGGGGTTCGTTGTTTTTCAGTATGGTAAACTGATTAAACCTCCGAGCCTCCCTTGATCTCATCCACCACTTCGGGGTTGAGCAGGGTAGAGGTGTCTCCCAGGTTGGAGGTATCACCGGAAGCTACCTTGCGCAGGATGCGGCGCATGATCTTACCCGAGCGCGTTTTCGGCAGGCCGGAAACGATCTGTATCTTATCGGGTTTGGCGATCGGCCCGATTTCCTGGGTAACGACCTTGAGTATCTCTTTGCGGAAGGCTTCCTCATCCTCTATGGCTTCGGCGGTAATGACATAGGCGTATATGCCCTGCCCTTTGATGTCGTGGGGATAGCCTACCACGGCAGATTCCACCACCTTTGGATGTTCATTAATGGCGTTCTCCACTTCGGCGGTGCCCATGCGGTGCCCGGATACGTTGATCACATCGTCCACCCGGCCGATGATACGATACATGCCGTCTTTTTCCCTTCGTGCGCCATCGCCGGTGAAGTACATGTCCTTGAAGGCAGAGAAATAGGTCTGCCGGCAGCGCTCATGGTCGCCGTAGGTGGTGCGGAGCATGGAGGGCCAGGGGAACTTGATGCACAGCAGGCCTTCAATGCCATTTCCTTCCAGCAGGTTGCCTTCCGCATCCAACAAGCAGGGCTGAACACCCGGCAGGGGATAGCCGGCATGAGCTGGCTTCATCGGGCTGATGTCTCCCAGTCCGGAGATCATAATGCCGCCCGTTTCCGTTTGCCACCAGGTATCCACGATCGGGGATTTTCCTTTACCCACCTTGTGGTAGTACCATTCCCAGGCTTCCTCATTAATGGGTTCCCCTACCGAACCCAGTACTTTAAGGCTGCTGAGGTCGTGTCCTTCCACCCACTTGTCGCCCTGCGCCATCAGGGCCCGGATGGCCGTGGGAGCGGTATAGAACTGGTTGACCTTCAGCTTTTCACACACTGCCCAGAAGCGCCCGGCATCGGGATAGGTAGGAACGCCCTCGAACATCACAGTAGTAGCGCCGGCCAGCAGGGGGCCATATACGATGTAGGAGTGGCCGGTGATCCAGCCTATATCTGCCGTACACCAGTAGATATCGCCTTCCTGATACTGGAATACATTCTGGAAAGAGAAGGCGGTAAATACCATGTACCCCCCACAGGTATGGACTACCCCTTTGGGCTTGCCGGTAGAGCCGGAGGTATACAGGATGAACAGCATATCTTCCGAATCCATCTCTTCGGCCGGGCATTCCGCGCTTTGGCCATCCACTTCGTCGTGCCACCATTTGTCGAGGCCGCTCATCGTCACCTCGTCGCCGGTGTTTTTATGCACCAGAACGGTTTCTATGCTTTCACATCCCATGGCCATGGCGTCATCCACCACTTTTTTGACCGGGATGTGCTTGGCCCCGCGGTCGTTGTAATCCGAGCAGATGACCATCTTACAGCTGGCGTCCCTGATCCGGTCGGCCAGGGCCTGTGCGGAGAAGCCGGCGAATACGACGGAGTGTATGGCGCCGATACGCGCACAGGCCAGTACGCCGATGGCCAGTTCGGGCACCATCGGCATGTAGAAGCATACCCGGTCGCCTTTCTCGATGCCGTTTGCCTTCAGGGCATTGGCCGTTTTGCAAACGGCGGCGTGCAGCTCCTTATAGGTGTAGGTTTGCACCGGCGCATCGGGCCGGTTGGGCTCGAAAAGGATGGCGGCCTGGTCGCCACGGGTTTCCAGGTGGCGGTCCAGGCAGTTCTCGGTAATATTGAGTTTTCCACCTACAAACCAGTTCACATCCGGGTCGCGGAAGTTCCATTCCAGTACTTTGTCCCATTTCTTTTTCCAGGTGAAGGTAGAAGCCTGGCCTGCCCAGAAGCCTTCCGGGTCTTCTACACTGCGGCGGTAAACGTCCTTGTACTCGTCGAAGGACTTGATTTGTAGAGTCATATCGCTGTTACTTTTTTAGGATTCGATAAATATATAGATATTTATATGTTTATATTTGTCAAAGTAAAAAAATTCGCGGGACTTATCCAAATTCTACCACTTCATTTATCGTATTTATCAGGTCTTCATTGTCGAAAGGCTTGGTAATATAGATTTCACCGCCGGTCGCGTATCCCCGGAAGCGGTCGTCCCTGGTTCCTTTGGCGGTGAGAAAGATGATCCTCGTGCCTTCGAACCGGCTGTCCATTCTGATTTGGCGGGCCACCTCGAATCCGTCAATCCCGGGCATCATAATGTCAAGGACCACAATGTCCGGCACTTGCTCGTTCATGAGGTGCAGCGCCTTTTCTCCATTTTCTGCCTTGAAGGCCTGGTATCCTTCTTGTTTAATCAGATACTCCAGGGCTACCAGGATATTCGGCTCATCATCCACCAGTAATACTTTGGTTCTGCTTTTATCTATCATACCAAGTAGGCTCTAAAATTATCTTTGCCTTGCCAAGAAGCCATAACTTAAAATTACAGCTTTTTGCGTAAAAAAAAAATTTATGTGAAGTATGGAAAATAAATAATTCCGGGAGGTCAACCGCCGGTATTTTCGTCTGCCGGCGAGCCGGCGAGCGGGATCTCCACGAGGAAAACCGTCCCTTTTCCCTCTTCACTTTCCACTCCGATACGGCCCTGGTGTTGTTCGACGATGGCCTTGGTAATAAAGAGCCCCAGGCCGCTTCCTTTCGGCTTCCCCCGGACTTCGTCGCTCACCTGGGTGAATTTTTCAAAAATGATCCTGCTGTCTATTTCGGAAATGCCCTGGCCGTTGTCTTCCACCTCGAGCCGGGCCGCCGGCCCGGAGGTACGCAGGCGGACCAAAATACTGCCTTTTTCCCGGTCGCAGAATTTGATGGCATTAGACATCAGGTTGACGATTACCTGGGTGAGCCGGTCCCTATGGCCTATGATCTCGATGGGGCCTTTTTCGACTTGCAGCCTGTGGCTGATACCCTGGCCTTTCATCAGTGGTTTAAGGCCGGTATAAGCCTGTTTGACGACTTCGGCGAAATCGATGGGTACCAGTTTCCAGTTCTTGCTTTCCGCCTGGATCCTTTCCAGGTTGAGCACCTGGTTGATCAGGCGGGTGAGGCGCTCGCTCTCACTGGCCACGATATGCAGGAACTCGTTTCTTTGCTCTTCCGGCAGGCCGGGCGTTTCCAGCATGATCTTTGACAGGGCCTTGATGGAGGTGATGGGCGTACGAAGCTCATGGGTGATGGTGGTGATGAAATCCGCCTTCAGGCGGTCCAGTTCCTTTAGCTTTTCGTTGGCGTCCTTCAACTGGCGGGTGGTGTGTTCCAATTCTACCGACTTGCGTTCCAGGGCCTTGCTGTACTGGATGATCTCCTTGGTCTGTTCCAGTACTTTGAACATTTCCTCCAGGCTGATGGGCTCCTCCTTGGTAATGGACCCGATGATCACTTTGGCGGAGGCTGCGCCGATTGCCCCGGCCAGGTGGGTTTCGGCATAATTCACCAGGTCGGCCTTGGCCGTCTGTTCTCTGGAGAGATCGATGCGTTTTTTGTTTTCATAGGTGTACAGCAACATATTGGCCCTGGGCTCTCCCAGAAAGCGGTTGAGTAATATCCTGATATCCCTGACCTTGGCCTGGCGGCGCATCACTTCATATTCCGCCCCGCCGGCCCGGTATTTGTAAATATCAACGAAGAGGTCGGCCTGGGAGACCTCCAGGGGAGACTGGGAACTGTTGATGGAAACCAGAACGTAGGTGGAGACATTGAGCAAAAGGCTCCAGAAGGCGGCCTGGGAAATATGGCTGTAGTGGCTCAGCCCAAAGAGGCTGTGCGGATTGAGCAGCGACAGGCCGAAGGCGCCGTTCTCTACAAAACCGGCACTGATGAGCCCGGTTTCCACAAGAGTGGGAAGGGGTAGGGTGTAGGCCCATACCGTAAAGCCCACCAGCAGGCTGGCGATGGCCCCTTTCTTGGTGGCCCGCTTCCAGTATATGCCTCCAATGACGGAAGGGACGAACTGGGCGATGGCGGTGAAAGAAATGAGCCCCACGGATACCAGGGTGTACTGTTCGCCTACTGCCTTGAAATACCCGTAGGCCAGCAAGAGGACCAGGACGATGCTCAGCCGCCGGATACCCAATATGCGGTCGCTGAGGTCGAAGTGAGGTTCTTCGTGAAAACGGGCAGGCCGCAGGAGCAGCGGCAGCACCAGATTATCGCCTATCATGATGCTCAATGCAATGACTGCCACTATCACCATGCTGGTGGCGGCGGAAAAACCACCCAGGCCCACAAACAGGGCGAGCATGTCTTTATCATAGGCCAGTGGCAGGCTGAGCACGTAACTGTCGGGCTCGAAAGAGCCCCCCGGAAATTCCAGGAGCCCTGCCAGTGCAATGGGCAGCACGAAAATATTGATCAGGAACAGATACAGTGGAAAGAGCCAGGAGGCTCTGCCCACATGGTTGGGGTTGGTGTTTTCCACCACGGCCACGTGAAACTGCCGGGGCAGGAACATCACTGCCGACATGGACAGCAGCGTGAGCCAGAACCACTCCCATCCGTTCATGCCTACCTGTTCCAGTTCGAAAAGGCGGGAGATCTCAGGGTCATTATAGGCTTTTTCAAAGAGGGCCCCCAGCCCGTCGTATATCCCGTAACTCACGAACAGCCCTATGGTAAGGAAGGCTACCAGTTTGAGCAGTGACTCAAAGGCAATGGCTGCCACCAGCCCCTCGTGCCGCTCGTTGGGATCGAGGTGCCGTGTGCCGAATAAAATGCTGAAAATGGCCAGGGCAATGGCGATGTACAGCGCGGAATCCTGATAGATCGGCAGCTCCGCCTGCCTGGCCAGGCCACGGGCAGCAAGCAGGTCAAAACTTGTGGAAATGGCCTTCAGCTGTATGGCGATGTAGGGAACGATACCGAATACGGCGATAAGGGTGGCGATCACGCCCAGCCAGGTGCTTTTCCCATAGCGCGAAGAAATGAAGTCAGCGATACTGGTGATCCGCTGGGATTTGCTGATGAGGATGATCTTTTTCAGCAAGACCCACCAGAGCGGAGCAATGATGGCCGGCCCGATGTAGGTGGGCAGAAACCCCAGTCCGGTAGTAGCTGCCCGGCCCACACTTCCGTAGTAGGTCCAGGCCGTGCAGTAGGCGGCCAGTGAAAGGGCATAGATGATGGAGTTGTTCACTATGCTTTTGCCCCTTTTCTCTCTCCTCTCCGCCAGGTGGGCGATCAGGAAGAGCAAGGCTACATAGGCTACGGATATGAAAATGATGACTCCTGCGTCCATGTTGGATTATCTGGGCTTTCCGGATTCTATGATGCGGGCGGTAACCAAAATGACCAGCCCCCAGGCGAAGAAGAGGTAGCCGTATAAGAGGGGAATGCCTCCCACCTTCATGCCTTTACTGAATAGGCCGATCAGCGGGTAGTTGAACAAGGCTAGGGCCAGAAAAAATAGTGACAATAATTTGGCGATCCGCTCTCTGGACATAGAGGCCTTTATTCAGGGAATAAGAATTGATTTCGTTGCTTAAGATAAGAGAATCTTTGCAATTTCTTTCTCCGGAAGGGCAAAATAAAAGTGCAGGCAAGAAGCATCACGCTCCTGCCTGCACTATCGGCTGATAAATAGGCCGGCTGCCGCAAACGGGCGGCAGCCGGAAGGAATTTAATGAACGTGTGCTTCGCCTGCGCCTCTGGGGACGCGGATATCTTCCACGATATCCTGTACATTCTGTGGCGGTGGGGAGGTCAGGCGGGATACGGTAAAGGCAACAATCAGGTTGACGGCCATGGCCACCGTGCCAAAGCCTTCGGGAGAGATGCCAAACCACCATTCCGTTGGCGGCGGCGTTTCCGCCACGAACCATCCCAGCTTGAATACGGCCATGTAGCCAAACATGAGCGTGATGCCTACTATCATTCCGGCAATGGCGCCTTCCCGGTTCATGC
Organism: uncultured Phaeodactylibacter sp.; assembly: GCA_964454855.1. Classification (GTDB taxonomy): domain Bacteria; phylum Bacteroidota; class Bacteroidia; order Chitinophagales; family Saprospiraceae; genus CAYVVK01. Next base: position 6,878 of record CAYVVK010000035.1, read on the forward strand.
GCTTGTCGAAGATGCCCAGAATAATGGCCGGGAAGAAGGAGGCTGCCGCCAGGCCGAAAGCCAGCGCGACGGTAGCGGCTACGAAGCCCGGAGGGTTGATGCCAAAGTAGCCGGCCACGATCACCGCAAAGATGGCGCCGATACGTGCCCAGAGCAATTCTCCTTTTTCCGTAATGTCCGGTTTGATCTGCATTTTAATGAGGTCGCGGGATACGGCGGTGGAAATGACCAGCAGCAGGCCGGCAGCCGTGGAAAGGGCGGCCGCCAAACCACCGGCAGCCACCAGCGCGATCACCCAGGCAGGGAGGCCGGCGATCTCGGGGTTCGCCAGTACCATGATATCCTGGTCAATGACCAGTTCGTTCTTATCCTGCTGAGCCACGTACTGAATGATGCCGTCCTCGTTTTTGTCAAGATAGGTGATGAGGCCCGTTTCTTCCCATTTGGTAAACCATTCGGGCATTTCGGCATAGGGTTCGTTACTTACGGTATTGATCAGGTTGGTGCGGGCAAAGGCCGCAATGGCCGGTGCCGTAGTATAAAGAATGGCGATGAACAACAGCGCCCAGCCGGCAGAAATCCGCGCATCCCTTACCCTGGGTACGGTAAAGAAACGGACGATAACGTGGGGCAGGCCTGCAGTGCCTACCATCAGGGCAAAGGTGATGGCAAATACATCGATCATTGCCTTGGAGCCATCCGTATACTCGGCGAAGCCCAGTTCGGTGTGCAGTTGGTTCAGCTTATCCAGCAATGCCGTGCCGGAGCCGTCCTCTATCGTGCCGACCAGGCCAAGCTGAGGTATTACATTGCCGGTCATGGCCAGCGAAATGAAGATAGCGGGAACCATGTAGGCAAAGATCAGTACACAGTACTGCGCTACCTGCGTGTAGGTAATGCCCTTCATGCCGCCGAGCACCGCGTAGAAGAACACGATGGCCATGCCAATATATACGCCGACATTAATGTCTACTTCGAGGAAGCGGGAGAAAACCACGCCAACACCGCGCATCTGGCCGGCTACATAGGTGAAGGACACGACAAGGGCGCAGATAACGGCCACGGTGCGGGCCACATTGGAGTAGTAACGGTCGCCGATAAAGTCCGGCACCGTAAACTTTCCGAATTTTCGAAGATAGGGCGCCAGCAGCAGGGCCAGGAGCACGTAGCCCCCGGTCCAGCCCATGAGGTAAACTGCACCGTCATATCCCATGAAGGACACCAGCCCCGCCATAGAAATAAAGGAAGCGGCAGACATCCAGTCGGCGGCCGTTGCCATGCCATTGGCCACGGGGTGCACGCCCCCGCCGGCGATGTAGAATTCGGAAGTAGAACCGGCCCTGGCCCAGATGGCAATGCCGATATATAGGGCGAAGGTCAGCCCCACGATTAGAAAGGTCCATGCTTGAACACTCATAGTTCTTTTCTTTTAGTTGGTGGATGAATACAGGTTAAATCTCATCGAATTCGTACTTCTTGTCCAGCTTGTTCATCAGCCTGACGTATATGAAGATGAGTACGACAAAAACATAAATAGAACCCTGCTGGGCAAACCAGAAGCCCAGAGGGGCTCCACCGATGCTGAACTGGTTGAGCGTTTCTACCAGGAAGATCCCGAACACGTACGATACCAGGAACCATACCGACAGCAGGATCAGCAGGTAGGTGAGGTTCTCCTTCCAGTATTTTTGAGCTTTGTTGTCTAGAGACATGTGTCAAAGGTTTTTGATTGTTAATAAATAGATGTATCTAAATATTTAGATGTGAATTCTACAGGAATATGTGAGCCTGCAGGCGCAATTGGCTGAGGGTGTTGTTGTCCTCAAAGTCCGTGATGGCGCCCTCACGGATATCGTTGGTGACCTGATGGTATTCCAGTGTGAGTTTGGCATTATGCCCCAGAATGAAATAGTTTACGCCAATGTCCAGCGCACCAATATTTTCCGCGAACCCATCGTAATTGCCCGATTGGTAAGCAATATAAGGCATAAAGCGGGAAGGGCCGGCCTTATATCCCAGCTGCCCGTAAAGTACGGTGCCGGTACCTGCCCAGCGGCTGACGTAGTCCTCGCCGTAGTCAAAGTTCATGAAGGCGGCATAAGCATTCAGGCACCCGCCGCCGGCGGTAGGAATATCAAGGAAGGCATCTACGGCAAAATGAGTTACGCTTTCATGCTCATTGGTAGCCACATTGTACATGCCGTTGGGATGGGCGAAGAAACCTGCGCCGATGGCGAATACCTTTTTGCTGCCCAGATAAGAACCTACATTATAAGGCAGCTTGATCGATTCCGTGTCCCAGAAATTATAGCGGAAATACCCTTCGATGATGGTATTGCCGGTGGGGCCGCCGTCGGCATCCAGAGAATCCATGCCGGTATAGAGCAGAGGGCTCTTGCTGCCATAGTCCCTGCCGTTACCGAGCGGGGTACTGCCCGGAGAGTTGACGGCGAACCGGTAGTCAAATTTACCCAGCTGCCCCTTGGCGTACACTCCGAGGTGACGGGCGAACTGGTCGGTGATGCCCAGCGAGTGCCAGGAAGCAAAGGGGCGCGACTGGTCGAGCGTCATGAAGTTCAGCGTGCTCTGGCTGGACAGGCGGTTCAGGCCCCGCCAGTAGTGCAGGCCCGCACCTATGTGCATGGATTCATCGCGGGAAACCTTGAATTCCGTCCAGGCGCCGTGCAGGAAGAACTGAGGAGCGTCGCTGTCATTGCCCAGCGAAGCCAGGTTTCCGGGCGTAAGGCTGTTGAGGCCGAAATGGGTCAGGATCAGGAAACGGGGCGAGGCCTGCGCAAAGGCCAGTATACGCGAACGCCGGATGGAAGGAGTAAGCTGAAGCTTGGCCTCGTCTGCAGAAAGGTTATTGGTCGTCAACCACATCTGATGCCAGAGCAGAAAGCGGACATATTTCTTGCCATCCTCCGATAACTTTAGGTTCAGTGGCGTGTAAGAGTGGTCCACTTCCGGCTTCTCGGCTCCTTCCTGGGCGACAGCTGTCCAGCTCAGGCTCAGGCAGAATGCCAAGACGGAGAGTAACCGGAGTAAAGTTTTCTGGTGCATAATCTTGGTTTAAGATGAAAGATTGGCTGTAAGGATGGCCTAAATTATATAGTTATCTATATATATACAAGCTTTTGTTTAATTTTTTTTGCATTTTGTCAAAATATTATGCTTCTTTGAGCAGGGGAAGCCTGAATTATTTTGGGAGAGAGGCCGTTTCCTGAGAGCTAATTTGGAGCGCGTGCAGGGCAATGGGTTTAGTCCCGAAAGCGGGCAGCCCGACGGGGTAGGGGAGAGAAGGGGTCAAATGACCTTAATGAGGGTTTTAATGATCTCGTAGTAGTCCTCCTTGGTCAGAGAGTAAAGGGAATTTTTTCCATCGCGTTCAACCGTAACTACGTCCTTGTTCTTGAGGATGCGCAGGTGATGGGAGGCAATGGCCTGTTCGATCTTCAGATGGCTGTAGATATCCGTAACGGTCATCTGCCCGTTGTTGAACAACAGGTCGATGATGGCTATGCGAATAGGGTGGGCAATGGCCCGGAGGGTTTCCGTGGAATCCTCCAAAAAATCAGCATTAAAATGTGTCTTCATGTCCTCTTTTCTTAAACATCCAAACAAATATACACATCTATTTTTATTTATAAGTTGTAAGGAAAAGTAAAAAGTTCGGCATTTCCAGAATTATAGCATTATGGAGAACACCATTCCCCGGCGGGTATACGACTTTTTAAAAGATTATCCTCCCTTCGGCCTTTTGGAAAAGAAGCTGCTGATGCAGGTCTCCGAACGGGTGCTGGTGCAGTACCGGCAGCCGAAGGAGGCCATATTTAAGCAGGGCGATGCTCCCGGCACTCATATATATGTCGTTCGCGAGGGCGCAGTCCAGCTTTTCCGGGAAACCGACGGAGAATCCACTTTGGTGGAACACTGCGATGAGGGCGATGTTTTTGGCATCCGCCCCCTGCTGGCGGAAGATAATTACGCCCTTACTGCGAAAGTGGCCGAGGAGTCGCTGATCTACGCCATCAATGTGGAAGGCTTCAAAGAAATCCTGGCCTCTCACCCCAAAGTGGCCTATTATCTGGCGAGTACTTTTGCAGCGGGAGTAGGGCAGCGCTTCAGGCAGGATTACAAGCCCCGCCTTTTTCTGGATAAGGATAAGATGGTGGACGCCAGTTTTCCCCTGGTGGAAATACAGTCGCTGGAAAAAAGCAAAGACCCGGTCACCTGTTCTGAAGACACCCTCATCTCGGAGGCCGCCCGCATCATGAGCGAAAAGGAGGTGGGGTCCATTATTGTGGTCAACGACGGCTTCGCGCCAGTGGGCATTGTGACCGATAAGGACTTTCGCCGGAAAGTGGCCACCGGCAAGTTGGGGCTCAAAGAACCGGTCACCGCCATCATGTCCAGCCCGGTGGTCACCGTCGGCCCGGCCATAACAGTGGCGGATGTGCAGATAGAGATGGTTAAGAACCGCATCAACCACCTTTGCATCACCGAAGACGGCACCAACACTTCAAAAGTACTGGGCGTGCTCTCCGAACATGACCTGATGGTGGTACAGGGCAACAACCCGGCCCTGCTGATCCGGGAGGTTCGCCGCTGCCGAAACGGAGCCGAATTGCGCCATATCCGGGAAAGAGCGGAGGAACTGCTGAAGAATTACATCTACCAGGAGGTGTCCATTTCCTTTATCGCCACTGTCATGTCGGAGATCAACGACGCCATCATCAGGCGATGCCTGAAACTGGCCGAAAAAGCCATGGAGGAAGAAGGGCATCAGAGGCCGGCTGCCCACTATTGCTGGCTGGCACTGGGCAGCGAGGGCAGGCAGGAACAATTGCTGCGCACCGACCAGGACAATGCCCTGATCTTCGAAAATGTGCCGAAAGAGGAATACGAGCCTACCCAAACGTATTACCTGGCACTGGCTAAAAAGGCCACGGCCATGCTCAATGAGGTAGGCTTCGAATATTGCCCGGCGGATATGATGGCCAGCAACCCCAGTTGGTGCCTTTCTGTAGATGAATGGAAACGGCAGTTCTCCAGATGGATATACGAACCAAGCCCCAAGGCGGTCATGTACTGCACCATTTTTTTCGACTACCGGCCCATCTACGGTTTGATGGAACTCTCCGAGCAGCTGACCGGGCACATCTTCGAGGGCATCGAAGACCAGTCTATATTCCTGGCCTTTTTGGCCAAGGATGCCCTGCAGAACCCTCCACCCCTGACCTTCTTCCGCAATTTCGTGGTGGAGAGCAGCGGAGAACACAAGGATGCCTTCGATATAAAGGCGCGGGCCATGATGCCTCTGGCAGACGCGGCGCGCGTTCTTATCCTGGAGGCCCGGGTAGGAAAGATTAACAACACCTTCCGGCGATTTGATAAGCTGGCGGAACTGGAGCCTGCCAATAAAGAGCTTTACGAACAGGCTGCCGATGCCTACGAGATCCTCTTGCGTTACCGGGCGCTTCAGGGATTGAAGAACAAAGACAGTGGGCGTTATTTCAACCCTTCCGAGCTGTCCAAGATGGAAAGGGTGAACCTCAGAAACTGTTTTCAGCCGATCAAGGATCTGCAAACCCTGCTCACCCTGAGGTTTCAGCTGGCCTATTTGCGGTAAAAAAAGCGAAGTGCTTATGATATTTGACTGGTTGGTAAAAAAGCTGCGGCCCCGGGAGCCATTTCCGGATTACTGGGAGGAGTACCTCGCCAGCCTGGATAGGGCCTATGCCGCAAAGACGCCCCTGGAGGAATTGCGCTTCGTGGCCTTCGACACGGAAACCACCGGCCTGAACATAAAGAAGGACCACATCCTTTCCATCGGGGCAGTAAGTGTCAGGAACTGGGAGATCGACCTCAGCCAGGCTCTGGAATGCTATGTCCAGCAGGCTTACCAGCCCATGGGGAAAACCATAGAGGTGCACGGGATTCTCCCGGGCGCGCAAAATGGACAGCAAGTCGGAGAATTGGAAGCGGTCAAACGCTTCCTGCATTACTGCCACGGCAGCATACTGGTGGGGCATCACATTGGCTTCGACCTGGCCATGGTCAACCGGGTGCTTGCTCAGGAACTCGGCCAGAAGCTTAAGAATAAAACGCTCGACACGGCCGGGCTGGCCCGCCGCGTCGGGCAAAAACCATACTACGAACAGCCGGGCACCTATGGCCTGGATGCCCTTTGCCGCAGGTATGGCATACCCATGAGCGACCGGCATACGGCAGCCGGTGACGCCTTTATCACCGCCATCTTGCTCATGAAACTGCTTGCCCGCCTAAAGAAAAGAGGAGTGCGAACCTTCGGCGAACTGTTCCGCTCCCCCTTGTAGAGAATTTTAGTGTTTTCCCTGCCGAATTTCCCTTTTTTCGTAATTTCGCCCCCAAACAATCAGGACTATGAAACACTCATTTTCACTTTTGCTCTTTTTGGCTCTCGGCATACTGGCCTGCAACAATGGTGAAACCCCCGCGGAAGACGCGGCGGCGGAACAAACAGCCGGCCAGCTCCAACAGGGAAGCCCGGCAGAAGAAACCTCCAAAGCCGAGGAAAAGCCCGTGGAATTTAAATTCCCTGAATTGGAAGGAAAGCGCTGGAAGTTGTCTGAATACGAATACCAGGGGAGGACCATGGAGCCACTGGAGGGCTCAAAAATTCACATCAGGATACAGGGGGATGAGATCACCGGCAATGCCGGCTGCAATGATATCATGGGAGAGGTGGCCGTGCGGGAGGATGGCACCCTGAGCGTAGGGCAACTGTCTAAAACCAAAAAGCTTTGCCAGGGTATGATGACCCAGGAAGAACGCTTTGTCAGCCTGTTGCAGGGCGCCCGGTCCTACAGCGTGAACAAGATATTCCTGGAGGTCAATAGCGCGGAAGGCAAGCTCTCATTCCAAAATTAAACGTGTTGTCTCAAGCTTCCCGCCAGGAGGGTATATATTGGCTGTCCGGCTTGCTGCTGCTCTGGGTAGTAGCGAATGTCTTTCAGGCCTCCTTCACCGAGCTCGACCCCGATGAGGCCTATTACTGGATGTATTCCCAAAGGCTGGACTGGGGCTATTTCGACCATCCGCCGGCAGTGGCTGTGCTGATCCGGCTCGGCGGGCTGGCCGCTGATGGCGAATTGGGCGTACGCCTCCTGTTCCTGCTTTTACAGCCGCTTTCTTTTTACTTTATCTGGTTGTTGGTGGGCCGGCCTCAGGAAAAAAGGGAGGTAATCACACTGGTAGCCCTGCTGGCCGCCATGCCTATACTGCAGATCTATGGCTTTGTGGCTACCCCCGACGGGCCCCTGCTTTTCTTTTCCGCTCTTTTTTTCTGGCTGTACCACCGGTACCTGGAGAAAGGCGGCTGGTTAAATACGGTGCTGCTCGGCGCCTCTATGGCGGCATTGCTCTACAGCAAATACCACGGAGTATTACTCATTTTCTTTATCCTGCTCTCCAACCTTTCCCTGCTGCGGCGCCCTTCCTTTTACGGGGCCTCCATACTGGGCTTCCTCCTTTTCCTGCCCCATCTCTACTGGCAGTACGAGAACGGCTTCCCCTCCTTTCTCTACCACCTGCAGGGACGCGATGACGCTTATCAGCTGAAGTACACCCTTACTTATCTGGTGAACCAGATGGTGCTCTTCAGCCCCTTTCTGTTTCCGCTCCTCCTGCGCGCCCTCTGGAAACTGCCGGCGGCGGGTGCGATGGCCAGGGCTTACCGATTCGTCTTGTATGGTTTCTGGGGCTTTTTCTTTTACACTTCTTTTAAAGGCCATGTAGAACCGCAGTGGACGGGCATCCTGAGCATCCCCATCGTTTGCATCCTCTTCCGGCAAAGCCGGGAAGCGCCGCGCCTGGGGTACTGGGCGCGGCGGCTCTCGCTGCTGACCATCGTCATTCTTCTGGCCGTGCGGCTGGAGATCGCTTTCAACTGGGCGGGGATTAAGAGTAACTTCCACTGCCGGGAGTGGGTATACGAGTTGAAGGCCCTTAGCGGGGAATATCCCGTTCTGTTCCATAACTCCTACCGCCATCCTTCAAAATATGCTTTCTACGCCGGCGAGCCGGCTTACTCCTTCACGGATACCGATTACCGGCCAAACCAGTTCGATGTTTGGGACAGGGAGAAGCAAATTCACAACAAAACGGTGTGGATCGCCGGGCAGGATTCCTGGAAATGTGAGGGCTGCGAAAGGGTTGAACTGGCCGGCAAGTCCTTCAAATTACAACTGGTGGATAGTTTGCAGGTTTTCCAGCACCTGGAGTGCCTGCTTCCGGAAGGGGAGGAGAAAAAGGTTTGGAAGGCCGGCCAGCCCGTGGAGATGTCCACCCGCTGGGTGAATCCCTACGGGCATGATGTCCGTTTTGAAACAGGAACCCTTCCTCTGAGAATACAAGCCCTCTTCCTTACGAAAGGGGTAATGGTTGACAGTATTCCCGCCTCGACAACCTACGCAGGCCTCGTTTTCCCTGCCGGCGACACCACTCCGGTGGGCCTTACTTTTACCGTCCCCGATACCCTGGCCGGGCCCTATCAGTTTGGTGTGGGCATGAGCTGGGAAACCCTGCCTCCTTCTGTAAAGAGCAAAACCCTACGCGTGTTTATCGAGTAGCTTTTTGCAGTGTGCGCTACCCGGGGCCGTGGCTCATTCCTCATCCGCCATATGGAGCACCATGAGGGGAATATGGGTGGCCAGGGCCATCTTTTTGGTCTGGCTGCGGTGCAGGATGCTTTGCCAGAAATTGCGGTGCCGGGTCACCATGACAGCCAGTTCTGCATCTTTCTCGTCCGCATACTGGCTGATGCCGGCGGTAATGTCCTCTCCCTCGACCTCCGTGATCTCAAAGGCAAAGGATGGCTCTCCTTTCTCGAATGCCTTTTTGAAGATCGCCTCGTTGATTTCCGTGAGCGAGGTACCCTTCTGCTGCCTCACGTGTACGAAGTGGATATGGGCGTTGAAATGCTGGTTGAAACCCGCCAGTTTTTCGATCATCTCCTGGCTGGCAGATTCGTAGTTGCTGGCGTAAATGATGTGCTTGAGCGGGCGGAAACGGGCGTCTTTGGGAACGAGCAGTACAGGGCAGTATGCCCGCTGAGAAACGCTGGAGGAAACGCTGCCGAATATCTTTTCCAGCACCCCGCTCTGGCCGGTGGTGCCCATTACGATAAAACTATATTCTTCGGAAGCCTGGACGAGCTCGTCTGCAGGAAAGCCGACCAATACTTCATGGCCGATGGAGCAGGGCGTGGAACCTGCCTCTTCCAGCAGTTCCTCCACAAAGTTGTCCAGCGCGGTTTGCCGGCTTTTCATCAGCTGAGCAACCGGAGGGATGAAATCCGCCTCGCCTGCCGTCTCCGGAAGAAAGACATGCACGATATTGATGGAATCGGCCTTTATGTATTCGGCCAGTTTCAGCGCGTACTGAAAAGCATTGCGTGAGGTATTTGAAAAATCGGTTGGAATGAGGATATTCTTCATGTCTGGGCGTGTGGTTTGCTGCTAAATTTGGTGTTTTAAATACAGTTACAGGTTGATTTTACGCAACCGTCCGGACTGACATTTGTTAGTCCACTCCATCGAACAGGGTGCCTTCTCTGCCGGGCGGCACGACGCCGAGGTGCCGGTAGGCCCTTTCGGTGGCTTCCCGCCCGCGGGGTGTGCGCTGAATATAGCCTTCCATGATGAGGAAAGGCTCGTGAACTTCTTCTATGGTGCCGGCCTCTTCTCCCACTGCGGTAGCGATGGTGGTGATCCCCACCGGCCCGCCTTTAAACTTGTGGATGATGGTGGAAAGGATCTTGTTGTCCATCTCATCCAGGCCGCCCTCATCTACGTTCAGGGCCGACAGGCCGTACTGAGCGATCCCCACATCTATGGTGCCGTCGCCTTTGATCTGGGCAAAGTCGCGAATGCGGCGCAACAGGGCATTGGCGATGCGGGGCGTGCCGCGGCTTCGGCGGGAGATCTCCTTTGCCCCGTCTTCCGTGATCGGTACCCTGAGGATATCGGCCGAGCGGTGGATGATCTTAATCAGAGTGGCGGCATCGTAATAATCCAGGTGGCAGTTGATGCCGAAGCGCGCCCGCATCGGGGCGGTGAGCAGGCCCATGCGGGTGGTAGCCCCCACCAGCGTGAAGGGGTTGAGCGTGATCTGAATGCTGCGGGCATTGGGGCCGCTGTCGATCATGATATCGATCCGGTAGTCTTCCATGGCCGAGTAGAGATACTCCTCTACTACGGTGTTCAGGCGGTGGATTTCATCGATGAACAGCACGTCGCCCTCTTCAAGGTTGGTCAGCAGGCCAGCCAGGTCGCCCGGCTTTTCCAGTACTGGCCCGGAAGACATTTTCAGGTTGGCCCCCAGCTCGAAAGCGATAATATGGGAGAGGGTGGTCTTTCCCAGGCCCGGGGGCCCGTGAAGCAAGACATGGTCAAGGGCCTCCCCCCGCCTTTTGGCCGCCTCGATGAATACCCGTAGGTTATCCACGATCTTGGGTTGCCCGCTGAATTCCGCCAGCGCCTTGGGGCGCAGGGATTTCTCCACCTGTTGGTCTTCTGTGCTCAGCCGCTCTCCGCTGGGGTCGAGATTTGGATTCTGCATATTCAAAGTTAAGAGGATTTTGTGAGTTTTTCAGCCGGCTGCGGCCACAGCCTGCCCTTTTGCCCGGATAAGCACCTCCGGGCGCCGAAAATTGCCGCCCTGCCTCACGCAAAAAGATATAAATTATTACATTTGTGCAGCTTTTCAGCACCCTGAGCCGAAAAATCAGATCCTAACATCTATAAAATAGAAAAACACAATGAGTGGAAGTAAAGTAACCATAGAAAATGGAAAACTTAAGGTGCCCAATGAACCTATCCTGCCCTATATTGAAGGCGATGGTATCGGCCCCGACATCTGGGCAGCTGCCGTGCGGGTTTTTGACGCTGCGGTGGAAAAGGCCTACGGTGGCAAACGAAAGATCCACTGGAAAGAAGTGCTGGCCGGACAAAAGGCCTTCGACAAAACCGGCGAATGGCTGCCCGACGAGACCCTGGAAGCCATCGAAGAATATCTCGTGGCTATAAAAGGCCCCCTGACAACACCGGTTGGCGGCGGCATCCGCTCATTGAACGTCGCCCTGCGCCAGAAGCTGGACCTTTTCGCCTGTGTACGGCCCGTGCGCTGGTTCACAGGGGTGCCTTCTCCTGTCAAACAACCGGAACTGATCGATATGGTCATCTTCCGGGAAAACACCGAAGACATCTACGCCGGCATTGAATACCTGAACGGTACCGAAGAACTCGAAAAAGTGAAGAAATTCCTCATCGAGGAAATGGGCGTTACCCAGATTCGCTTCCCGGATACGGTATCTCTCGGCATCAAGCCGGTATCGGTGGAAGGTACCGAGCGCCTCGTCAAATCAGCCATCGACTATGCCCTGGACAACGGCCTGCCTTCCG
>CAYVVK010000035.1:18331-20326 GCA_964454855.1 uncultured Phaeodactylibacter sp.
GGAAGGCCGCAAAAGCGTCACGCTGGTTCACAAGGGCAACATCATGAAGTTTACGGAAGGCAAGTTCAAGGAATGGGGTTACGAAGTGGCCGAAAGGGAGTACGGCGATAAGGTGTTCACCTGGGCAGAGTACGACCGCATTGTGGCCGATGAAGGCAAAGAAGCGGCCAATAAAGCTCAGGAAAAAGCCCTTTCCAATGGGGCCATCCTGATTAAAGACGCCATCGCTGACGCCTTCCTGCAGCAAATCCTCACCCGCCCGGCGGAATATTCTGTGATCGCTACCCTGAACCTGAACGGAGACTACATTTCCGACGCTCTGGCTGCTCAGGTGGGCGGTATCGGTATTGCTCCGGGGGCCAACATCAATTACAATACCGGCCGCGCCATCTTCGAGGCCACCCATGGTACGGCGCCTAAATATGCCGGCCTGGACAAGGTGAACCCCAGCTCCGTCATCCTTTCCGGCGAGATGATGTTCCGCTACATGGGCTGGAAGGAAGCCGCCCACCTCATCGTCGAAGGAGTGGAAGGCGCCATTTCCAGGAAACACGTAACCTATGATTTCCACCGCCAGATGGAGGGAGCCACCCTGCTGAAGTGCTCCGAGTTTGGCGCCGAGATCATCGACAATATGTAACAGGCAGGCGGATGAATGAAAAAGCCGGCTGGACTGCCCAGCCGGCTTTTCTATTTTAGTTCAGCCCCAGATATCCGTCAGGCGGAAAAGGAAGTGCCGCAGCCACAGGTGTCGGTGGCATTGGGGTTGTTGAAGGAGAACCCGCGGTTGTCCAATCCGTCTTCCCAGTCAATTTCCATTCCCAGCAGGTAAATGGCGTGTGATTTCTGCATGATCACCTTGACGCCATTGACTTCATAGGCTTCATCATTCTCTTCCTGCACATCGAAGCCCAGGATGTAAGAAAAGCCGGAACATCCGCCACCCTTGACGCCGACGCGCAGGCCGTGTTCATCAGAGATCGATTGTTCGGCTTTGATCCGGTTCAATTCCTTTACTGCTCCTTCCGTAAGGGTGATGGGAGCCTGGGTAGCTGCTTTTTTTACTTCGCTCATGTGTATTTAGTAAGTTTTTGCTGCTGTCACAAATATAACGGAAATTCAACAAAGGAAACAGGCAAGGCCGGCTTTTGGTTTGCACAATTAGGAAACTGTTCAAATTTTGGTAGCTTTACAGCCGTATAAAAAGCCCTTTTTTCTTATGCCCATCTGGTTGTCTGTTCTTCTGGAGATCGTCAAACTGGCCGTGCCGGCAGTGATCGTTTTCTTCACCGCTTATTATGTGCTGAAAACCTATATGGAAAGCCAGTACCAGCTGAAGGTGGCAGAGATCAGGAAGAGCCAGGCGCAAACCACCCTTCCCCTCAAGCTGCAAGCCTACGAGCGCCTGTCCATGCTCTGTGAGCGCATTGCCATTCCCAGCCTGCTGTTGCGGGTGAGAAAAGAGGGAATGACAGCCGCCGAACTTCGCATTTCCTTACTGCTGGCCATCCAGCAGGAATACGAACACAATGTCACTCAGCAGGTATACGTTTCCGAACAGCTTTGGGAGATCATCAAATACGCGCGGGACGAGGCCGTCAATTTCGTCACCCTGGTGGCGGAGAGGATAGAGCCCAGGGCAGATGGCAAAGAACTGGCTGCTGCTCTTTTCAACCTGCTTAACCAGCGTGAATCCACGGCGGTGGAAAAGGCCCTCATTGCCATAAAAAAAGAAGCCGCCACGCATCTATAATCTCCTTTGCTTATGAGTACCGGCCGCCGAAAATTTCTCCGCCTCCTCGCCGGCACTGCCGGAGCTGCCGCTACTGCTCCTTTTTACGCCAGCGCCCGCGGACAAAGCCTGCTGTCGGCCCTGGCAGGCCATGCCGATGTGCCGGCTTCCCGGCTGGCGCAGGACGAAACCTTCTGGGCGCAGGTCAGAATGGCCTTCGTCACCGCGGACGAGGAGAGCGCCGACACGATCCGGAGGCTGGG